>RFRL01000071.1 GCA_009924545.1 Planctomycetia bacterium
CCGCCGCGGCCGCGGCGGCGACGATTTCGGCCGGCAGCCCGGCGATGTCGGCGGCGTCGTCGAGGAACACCACCTGGTCGGTCTCGTCGGCGAGGAGGTTCTGCGCGAAGCGCGTGGAGAGCTCCGCCAGCTTCTGGTTGATCGCCGAGAGCTCGCGCTTCGCGGCGGCGTCGAGCCTGGCCCCCGCGCGGACGAAGTCGGTGGAGGTGAGCCAGGTGAGGCGCTGCTGCTCCGGGGTCAGGCCGGACCGCTCCCGGGCCTCGTAGACGGCGGCGATCCGTGCGAAGAGCTTGTCGTTCTGGAACACCTGGTCGGAGAAGGCAGCGAGCTTCGGGGCCATCTCCCGCTCGACCGCCCGGAGGGCATCGTCGCTCATGCACCCGGTGTAGACGCCATACACCGCCTGCACCCGCTCCAGGGCCCGGGCCGAGCGTTCGAGATTGGCGATCGTGTTCTCGAAGGTCGGCGGCTCGTTCGCCGCGGTGATCCGCCCGATCGCCGCGAGCTGCTCCGCCATCGCCGCCTCGAGCGCCGGGCCGAAGTCGGCCGTGCGGACGCGGTCGAAGGGGGGCACGCCGCCGTAGGGGCCGGTCCACGGGGCGACGAGGGGGCTGGTGGCGGCTGTCGGTGCGGCGGTGAGCATGGCGGTGGGACACCAGGGAAGGGCGACGAGGAGGGCGACGGGCAGCATGACGGAAGGGGAACGATGGCAGCGCATCGCAGAAGCCTCGCGGATGGAGTCGGGAAACGAAGACGGAATCGGGACGCCGGCGGACGACCTAGGAACGCGCTTCGTCGGGGGGTTCGGGAAGCAGCCACGCCACGGCGGCGGCCGGCAGGAACAGCCAGGCGGCGTAGAAAAGGGCCAGGCGGTGATCCCCGACCTTGGATAACAGCCCGAAGAACACGGTGCCGGCGGCGGCCACGAGGCGGCCGATGTTGTAGCAGAAGCCGGCACCGGTGGTCCGCAGCAGGGTCGGGAAGAGGGGTGGGAGGTACATCGTGAACAGCCCGAAGACCCCCTGGCAGACGCCGATCGGCGCGAGCATCCAAAAGAGCTGCGCGTGCGGCCGGGCGACCGCGTAGGTGCCGACCATCGCCACGCAGTAGGCCACGCACAGCAGGCCGATCGCCCGACGGTAGCCGAGGCGGCGGGCGAGCAGCGCCGCGAGGAAGTTGCCCGCGATCGAAGCCACCATCACCAGCATCATCGCCCGGCTGGCATAGGCGGTCTTGGCGGCCTCGGTCCACGCGTCCAGGTCGGGGAGGTTGCGCAGGTGCTGGAGGTACCAGTACATGAACGCCCAGTGGGCGGTGAGCGACAGGCTGCAGACGAGGATCGTGAGGATCGTCGTCCGCGCCACCGCACCGCGGAACAGGTCGGCCACGCCCGGGGCCGCCTCCGCGGCGCTGGCCCGGGCCGTATGCCACTCCTCCGGTTCCGGCACGGCGCGGCGGATCCACACCACGAGGAACGCTGGCAGGACCCCCACGAGGAACACGGTGCGCGGCGGGAAGGAGGCGAGGAGCAACCCCGCCACCATCGCCAACACCACCCCGACGTTGACCGCCGACTGGAGCACCGCCGCGAGCCACGGCCGCCAGCGGCGCGGCCAGGTTTCGGAGATCAGCGCCGCCCCCACCGCCCACTCACCGCCGATCCCCAGCGCCGCCAGGAATCGGCAGATGAGCAACTGCCACCAGGTCTGGGCGAAGAACGACAGCCCGGTGAACAGGGCGTAGGTGAGGATCGTGAGGTTGAGGGCCCGGGTGCGGCCGATGCGGTCACCGACGCGGCCGAAGAACCCGCCCCCCAGCGCCCAGCCGACGAGGAACCCGGCCTGGACGATCGATCCGGTGCGGCTCACCGCCGCGTCGCGCTGGTCGATGCCGCCGAGCAACTCCGCCACGAACGGCGTGGCGACGAGCGTGTAGAGGTGCATGTCGAGGCCGTCGAACAGCCAGCCCAGCCAGGCGGCGATGCCGCTTTTCCACTGCTGCGGCGACAGGTCGGCCAGCCGCGTCGCCTCGGGGGAATCACCGGCAGGTCGTCCCCCGTCACGCGGATCATCTGACGGGACAACGGATGGGTCATGGGGCATCGGCGGGGCTTCCCGGAGGAGAGCGCAGAATTGACACCAGCCGGCCCCCACCCGCAAGCGCCACGTGCCGCCGCTCACACGCCGAGCGCGGCGATCGTACCGGTGCGGTGCACCCCTTTCTCCGGAGGGACCGCCGCCGTGGGCAACGGCCGCTGCATGACCAGGACCCGGTCGATCCGGGCAGCGGTGGCCGGTGAGTCGGACTTCCGAGGACCGGTGGGATCGAGAGGCCGATCAGGTTGGCGCGGACGTCCGTCGCGGCAGCTCTCCCCGTGTGCAACGCCACCCCGCCATGCTGCACCCCGCGCTCCCGGGCCGCCGATCCCGAGACGAAGCGTCCCGCACCTCGCGGCGTCAGCCCGGGAGCCCGGCCCGCGGGCGGCCGTCACCCCGTCGCGCTGCCCTGCCCACCGTCATGCCCGGGCCGTTCGTGAACGGGACCGTCATGCCCGGGCCCGGCGCTCTCCGGTCGGCTCCGGTCGGGGTAGAGCAGCGATGCCGCCACGCTCGCGCCAATCAGCCCGACGATCACCAGGAGCGACACAGCCGGATGGATGAGGTGCCCCTTGCCATGGGGATCCCAGCCGCCGAAGCCGGCGAGCCACTCGCTGTGCCGCGCCGCCTCGGCGATCATCTTGCCACCCACGAAGATGAGCACCGCCGCCAGTCCGTAGTTGAGGAAGCGGAACAGGTCCATCACCCCGGCGAGGAGGAAATAGAGGGCCCGGAGCCCGAGGATGGCGAACACGTTGGAGGTGAAGGCGATGAACCGCATGTAGGACGTGCCCGGCGTGACCACGCCGAGGATCGCCGGGACACTGTCGACGGCGAAGAGGACGTCGGTGCTCTCCACCACCAGGAGCACGAGGAACAGCGGCGTGGCGAAGAGGCGGCCGTTCTCCCGGATGAAAAACCGGTCGCCCGCCGGCTGCGTCGACACCGGGATGAAGCGGCGCACGGTGCGGATCAGGGCGTTGTCACCGGGATCGTGCTGCTCGCCACCCCACGCGAGCTTGATCCCCGTGTAGACGAGGAAGCCACCGAACACCCACAGGATCCACTTGTAGCGCTCGACCAGTTCCGCCCCGAGGAGCACGAAGGTGAGCCGCATCAGCACCGCCCCGAGGATGCCCCAGAAGAGGACCCGGTACTGGTACTTGAGAGGGACCCCGAAGTAGCCGAACACCACCGCGAACACGAACACGTTGTCCATCGACAACGACCACTCGACGAGGTAGCCGGTGAGGAACTCGATCGCGGCCCGGCCCCCCAGCCACCACCACACCAGCGCGTTGAAGCACAACGCCAGCGCCGACCAGAAGCAGGTCCAGAAGGCGCTCTCCCGCAGCGACGGATCGTGCGACTTCTTGTGGAAGACGGTCAGATCGAGCGAGAGGAGGATCGCCACCATGGCGGCGAACGCCAACCAGTGGACGATCGTGATCGGACCGCCCGGGTCGGTGGCCGCCACGACGTCGGCGGCCGCGAGGAGGGGCAGGGGGGTGGGAAGGAGCGACCAGGCGTACACGGTTGGCGTTCCAGTGGCGGGAACGCGGAAGTGTAGCAGCAGGGTGTCCGACGGCTCAGACCGGGAAAACTTTGGGGAAAACAACCCGTCCCGGTAGCCTGGGGAGGTCGACAGCCCCTCCCATTCGCACCATCCCTCCAGACTGTCCGCGACCTGGCAAACCCTGCGGGCGCGGCGGGGGGCGCACCCGCACCCACCGTGACGGACGGGGTACGATTGGCTCGACGGCAGCCCGGGGGTCCGGACGGCGTCGCGGATCTTAGCTGCCGACAGCCGCCCGGTGGGGTGGCACCTTCGCCGCCGGACATGTCTCTGGAGGCCGGCCATCTTTCCGCGACCCGTCCGGCTCCGGGGACACCCGGCTGTCCGCTCCCGGGAGCTCTCCCCGGCGCCGGCAGCACGGCCCGGCCCGCCGAAAGCGCTCCCGGAGGCTCCGATCACGCGTGTGCGGGAACACCGTCCCGACTCTTGGTGGAGGCCCCTCCGACCGGTCAGGGTTGCGACGCGGCGGGCAGACCGCTGACGAGGCTCGTCGTCAAGGCGGCGAACACGTGGGAGATCCGCTCCCAGTCGCGGTCCTCGGCCTGGCAGAACAGGAGGTAGACCGCGGTGGGGGTACCGAGCACGCGGACCGTGGCGGTGTTGGTGAGGTCGAGGCAGTAGAAGTTGAAGTCGAAGCCACGCAGCTCGCGGCCGGCCACCGTCTCGCTGGCCTGCTCCACATCGATGTCGGCGTATTCGCGCCGCATCTGTCGGGCCACCGCCTCCGCGAGGCGCAGCGGGTCGCCCCCGGTGGCATGGGCGCTGACGGTCCAGAAGGCCCCTTCGGGCGACGACAGCGTGACCATCGCCGCGCCGTCGCCGACATCCACCGACCAGTTGTCGGGATACTCGAAGACGAATCCGCCGCGATCGAACCGCATCCCACCGTCCCCTCGGGCCCACCGTCCCCTCGGGCTTGACCGTCCCCTCGGGCTTGACCGTCCCCTCCGGCCGCACCGCCCCCCACCCGCTGCGCCGCGGGCGGGCGCGCCGCGCGGGAGTCGCGTCGGGACCACCGTGGAGGAGTGTAGCAGCCGCCCCCGCGCCTCTCGCGGACCGTGTCAATGCCGGCCCCGGCCGTGCGTCTCAGGGGGCGGAGCGGCCTTTACCCCCCGCTGGCCGACCGGTACTGTCCCCGCCCCGTCGTCGCTCGGTGGAAGCCGTCATGGCGACGGGCCCGCGACCTCCGCCCCGGAAGCACGTGATGGCCTGGCCCCGCTCCTCCCTCACCGCGCCGATCAGCCCGCGCTTCGTCGCCGCCCATCTGGCCGACGCGGCGGTGCCGGTCGCGCTCCTCTTCGGGGTGGCGGTAGTCCTGGCCCCGGTGCCCGCGCCGCTCGTCGACCTGCTCCTCGCCGCCAACCTCACGGTGTCGGTGCTGGCGGTGCTGGGGGCGTTGGCGGCGCGGACACCGCTGGAGATGAGCCTTTTCCCCACTTTCCTCCTCGGGTCGACGCTGGTGCGCCTGGTGCTCAACGTGGCCACGACGCGCCTCATCCTCGCCCGGGCCGCCGACGACGGCTTCGCCGCCGGGGGGGAGGTGGTGCGCGCCTTCGGCGAATTCGTGGCCGCCAACAACCTCGTCGTCGGCGGGGTGATCTTCGCGATCATCGCCGTCATCCAGTTGGTCGTGATCACGGCGGGATCGACCCGCACCAGCGAGGTCGCCGCCCGCTTCGCCCTCGACGGCCTCCCGGGGCGTCAGCAAGCGATCGAGTCCGACCTTCACGCCGGTGCCATCAATCGTGACCAGGCCCGCCTGGCCCGCAACGAACTCCAGCGCCAGGCCGACTTCTTCGCCAGCATGGACGGCGCGAGTCGCTTCGTGCGGGGCGAGGCGGTGGCGGGGCTGGTGATCACGGCGGTCAATCTGGTCGGGGGCCTGACCATCGGCGTGCTCCAGCGCGGGATGGCGCCGGGGAAGGCGGTGGAGGTCTATTCCCGGCTCACGATCGGCGACGGGCTGGCCAGCGCCGTGCCATCGCTGCTGGTGAGCGTGGCGACCGGCCTGCTCATTTCCCGCTCCTCGCAGGCCACCGACCTGTCGCGGGAGTTGGGCCGGCAATTCGCCACCCGGCCGCCCGTGCTCACCGTGACGGCGGTGTTCCTCGGACTGCTGTCCCTTTCCGGGCTCCCGTTCCTGCCGCTGGCCACGATGGCGGTGCTGGCGGGTGTGGCCGCGTGGCGCTCGAGCCGGCTCCAGCCCGACGCCCCCACAGCCGACCCGGCTCCGGCCACGCCATCGCTCCGTTCGGCCGCGGAGGAGGTGATGGCCGACGAGCGGATCGCCATCGTGCTCGGGCGCGGCCTGGTCACGCTGGTTCACGGCCCTGCCCCCCTCGTGGCCCGGACCGCCGCCCTCCGATCACAGCTCGCGGCGGAGATCGGCCTCGTGGTGCCGGCGATCGCGTTCCGCGACGACGCGGGGCTGCCCGACCGGGGCTACCGGATCATGGTCGCCGACGAGGAGGTGGCCGGCGGCGACATCCCGGCAGGGTGTCTGCTCGTCGTGCCGCCCGCCGGTGAAGCCCCACAGGGTGACGGTCCCGAGTCCGCCGACCCCGCCAGTGGCCGGATCGGGGTGTGGGTCGGCGCGGCGCAGGCCGACACCGCCCGCCTCCGCGGCGCGACGGTGCTCGATGCCGCGGCCTTCGTCGCCGCCAGCCTCGAGGCGGGGATCCGCCGCCATGCCGACCGGCTCCTGTCGCGCGATGCCGTGGGCCGGCTCGTGGAATCGCTCCGCGGCTCCGCGCCGTCGCTGGTGGAGACGGTGGTGCCCGCCATCCTGCCGGTGGGGCGCATCCACCGCACGCTCCAGGCGCTGCTTCGCGACGGCCTGCCGATCAAGCCGCTGGGGGACGTCGTGGAGATCCTCGCCGACCACGCCACCACCGTGACCGATCCGGTGGAACTCGCCGGTCTCGTGCGGGCCACCCTGATCCACGGCGTCTGTCGCCGCAGCCGTGACCCCGCCGGCCTGCTCGGCGTGGTGCGTCTCGACGAGCGGGCGGCGTGCCAACTGGCCGAAGGCCCCCGCGCCTCCTCCGGCACGCTGGCCCGCGTGCGCCGGGCGGTGCGGGCCCGGGCCGAGCGCGGCACGCCGCCGGTGGTCGTCGTCCCGGCACCGCAGCGGATCGCCGTCCGCGACGCACTCGCCGCGTCCCTGCCCAGGGTGCGCGTCTTCGCCGAAGACGAGATCGCCGACGAGGAGCGGGTGGAGGTGTTCGCCACGATCGGAGTCGAGGAGGGGGTTCGGGCGGCCTGACACGACCGGGAGGGCTGCGGCGCCCCCGCGGCACGCCCGGCCGGTGACGGCCGATGGAAAAACTTTCAAGGCCCCGCCCGTCCCCCGCCGATCCAAAGGGGTTACGGGAGCGGTGGTCGTCAACGCGAAGGATGCCATGGATGGCGGTTTTCTCACGGAGGATGGACGTGGCGAACCATTCGGCACCCCAGCTCGCGCCCGAAGAGGTGCAGGAGCTGTGGCGGCAGTTCAAGGCGGACCAGTCGAACGAGGACCTGCGCAACCGTCTCATCGAGGTCTACCTGCCGCTGGTCCGGTACAACGGTGAGCGGATCTGGTCGCGCCTCCCCGAGGGGGTCGAACTCGACGACCTCGTGTCGGCCGGCACGTTCGGCCTGATGGATGCCATCGACGCCTTCGACATGGGCCGTGGCGTGAAGTTCGAGACCTACTGCGTGCCCCGCATCCGCGGGGCGATGCTCGACGAACTGCGGACGATGGACTGGGTGCCGCGGCTCGTCCGCTCCAAGGCGAGCAAGCTCAACGAGGCGATCAAGACCCTCGAAGCGAAGCTCGGCCGCACCCCGTCCGACGCCGAAGTCGCGGAACAGATGCAGTTGTCCCGCGAGGACTTCGAGAAGCTCCTCGTGGAGGCCAATGCCGCCAGCCTCGTCAGCCTCAACAAGAAGTGGTGCGAGACCGACAGCTCCAAGGACGTCCGCGAGATCGACATCCTCGAGGACAAGAAGGGTGAGGATCCCACCCGGCGGATCCAGAAGGCCGACCTGATGCGGCTGGTGACCAAGGGGCTCAATCGCAACGAACGGCTGATCATCATCCTCTACTACTACGAGGAATTGACGATGAAGGAGATCGGGGCCACCCTCGACCTCTCCGAGAGCCGGGTGAGCCAGATGCACAGCGCCATCGTCGAACGGCTGCAGAACCAGTTGGAACTCCGGCGGCCCGAATTCGCCATGTGACCGAGCGGAGAGAGGCCGGGCGGGACCACGACCCCCGGGCCTGGACATCCGCCGCCGTCGATCCGGGAGGATTGCGAAAGCGGGGGGGACGGCCGGGAAAACCTGGAGAACCGCCGGGACTTTGACCGATGAGAGACGATCCCGGGGTTGTCGCGGCCCCGGGCAAAGCCGCCCGTGGTGGACCACGGTTGGTGTCGCCACGGCGGCGCAGCGCGGCAACAATCGGAGTGACGGACGGCTCCGGCGAATCGATCGAACCGCCTCGTCGACGGCACCGTAAGGGCCGGGGAACGGTGGGAACGGATTCGCAGGCTGTCTGCAAGGAGTGCTCACATGAACATCTTCGGGATCTCGTTCACGCAGGGTGCGGCGGCCGTCAACGGTGTGGCCGGTGCCGAGGCGGCGCAGGCGGCCGCTGGCCGCGGCGTCGGCGCGGTGCACGACTCGGTCACCCTCTCGGTCGACGGCGTGCGGGCGGCGGAAGCCGCCTCCGACATCCGCTTCGACCGCGTGGCGGCCATCCGGGCCGAGATCGCCGCGGGGGTCTACGAGACTCCCGAGAAGCTCGACGCGGCCGTCGACAAACTCCTCGACCGCCTCGGCTGAACGCCGGCCCTGACGGAGGACGCGGTCCAGCGGCCGCACCTCCCGACCGCGGCGCGGGATGACGCTACAATCCGTTGACGGGTGTCCGCACGGCCGCCCGTCAACGGAATGCTCCATGCCGACAAGCGTTGATTTCTCGCTCGGTTCCGTGGCCGTGGCCCTCACGCCGCGCGAACGCTTCGCCGAGTTCCTCCAGGCCCGCGGCAAGCGGATCACGCGCCAGCGGCAGGCGATCGTCGACCACGTCGCCAGCCGGCACGAGCATTTCGACGCCGAGCAACTGCTCGCCGAACTGCGGCAATCGCGGGCTGGCGCCGGGGCCAGCCGTCCCACCGTCTACCGCACCCTCACCGAAATGGTGGAGGCGGGGCTGCTCAAGAAAATGGTCCTCGCCGGCCGGAGCGTCTACGAACACGACTACGGCTATCCCCAGCACGACCATCTCCACTGCACGGTCTGCGAGAAGCTGATCGAGTTTTCGAGCGCCGACGTCGAGGCGATCTGCGCGGCGGTCGCCGCCCGGCACCGGTTCGCCGCCCGGGGCCACCGGCTCATCGTCAGCGGGATCTGCGCCGAGTGCCGCAGCACGAGAAGCCGGTCACGTCATCAGGACCGGGTCTGAATCCCCGGCACCGATCCCCGTCACACGCCGAGCCGGTCACGTCATCAGGACCGGGTCTGAATCCCCGGCACCGATCCCCGCGTCACACGCGGAGGTCCGCCACCGCCAACCGACGGGTAACCCGCGCCAGCGCCGCCCGCACCGGACCGGCGACGAACTCCACCACCTGTTCGGCGGCGCGGCCGGCGAGACCGGCCGGGGCGAGGGCGGTGTCGAGATCGACCGCGGCGAAGAGGGGATCGCCCCGGAGGCGGTCGGCCAGGTCGTTGGCCGCGCCGGCGCGGACCGCCGCGGTGGTGGCGTGGCTGTGGCGGCGGAAGGCCTCGTGGAGCTCCTGCCTGTCGCCCCCGGCCTTGGTGCCGGCCATGAGGATCCGTTCGGCCGCCAG
The DNA here is from genome assembly GCA_009924545.1 of Planctomycetia bacterium. Taxonomy (GTDB): domain Bacteria; phylum Planctomycetota; class Planctomycetia; order Pirellulales; family UBA1268; genus F1-20-MAGs016. Next base: position 9,516 of record RFRL01000071.1, read on the forward strand.
ATAGGGCAGCCAGGGTTGCAGGTTCCGCCGGATGGCGCCCGGTATCACCACCAGCCCCCGGGCGATGTTGGCCAACAGCACCAGCTGGGCGTCCGTCGCCAGGCACGCCTGCGGGAGCACGAGCCGCCGCGCGGCCGAGTCGTCGAGCGTCCGCTCGAACCACTGGACCGCGGCGGTCTGACCGGCGGTCGCCGCCAGACCCATCACGAAGCGGGCCAGCCCGCACATCCGTTCGGCGCGCATCGGGTTGCGTTTGTAGGGCATGGCACTGGAGCCCACCTGGTCCTCCTCGAAGGGCTCCTCCAACTCCCCCGTGGCCGCCGCCAGCCGCAGGTCGTTGCCCGCCTTGTGGGTCGATTCCGAAACCCCCGCCAGCGTTGCCACCACCTGGGAATCGATCTTCCGCGAATAGGTCTGGCCGGTGACGTCGTAGGAGCCTTCGAACCCGAGCTTGCGCGACACCGCCTCGTCGAGGGCCCGGACCCGGGCGTGATCGCCGTCGAACAGTTCCAGGAAGCTCGCCTGGGTGCCAGTGGTGCCCTTGACGCCCCGGGCCCGGAGTCGCTGGCGGCGGTGCACGACCTCCTCCAGGTCGAGGAGGAGGTCGTGGATCCACAGGCAGATTCGCTTCCCGATGGTGGTCGGCTGCGCGGGTTGGAGGTGGGTGAGGCCGAGGCAGACCAGCTCGCGCGTCTCCAGCGCCTTCTCGGCGAGCGCCTCGATGACCATCGCCAGGCGGACCGCCACGAGGTCGAGCGATTCCCGGAGGAGCACCAGATCGGTGTTGTCGGTGACGAAGGCGCTGGTGGCCCCGAGGTGGAGGATCGGCCGCGCCGTCGGACAGGCATCGCCGTAGGTATGGAGGTGGGCGAACACGTCGTGCCGAATGCGCCGCTCGTACTCGGCCGCCCGGGCGAAATCGATGCGATCGACCGCCGCGCGCAGCGCCGCGATCTGCTCCGGGCTGATGGGCAAGCCGAGCTCGGCCTCGGCCTCGGCCAGGGCGAGCCAACAGCGTCGCCACAGCCCGTAGCGGTGGCCATCGCTCCACAGCCGGGTCATCTCCGCCGATGCATAGCGGGTCGCGAGCGGGTTGCTCCACACGTCGTGCCGCTCGTTTCCCGGACTTGAATCCATCGTCAACCTCCCTCACGGAGCCGTCTGAAACCACTCCGAACCGGCCCGCGCCCCCCGCGCTGCCCGGCCGCCGTCATCGGCCGCGCTCGCGCCGCGGCCGCCCCGGCGGCGGGCCGGACGCTGCTCCGGGGCCGCGTGCCGCCATCCGGCAGAACAGCGTTTCCAGTGCCAGGCTCGCGCGTCCGCCACGCGCGGACGACCCCTTCAGCCCCCGGTCGAGCTCGTGCAGCCAAAGGGGCAAGGCCAGGGCCCGCCGCGGCCCCAACTGCGCGAGCGCTTCCCGGGCCTGCGCGAGGGCCTTGGGCCAGGCCGCCACCCCCGCCAGCCGCAGCGCCTCGTCGATGCCCGCGGGCCGGCCGGCCCCGGGCGGCTGGGCGAGGAGCCGGGCCGCCGTGGACAGCCGGCGGAGCACCGACGAGGCCTGGGCCGCCAGCGCGATGGGGCTCTCCCCCGCTTCGAGCAACTCCGCCAGGCGCGCCACGGCGAGCGGCGCGGCGCCGGCGGCGGCGGCGTCGATCATGCTCCAGGCCGTGCGCTCGCGCGGGCTCCCGGCGGCATCGTCGACCGCTTCGGGAGGGATCGGCCCCGTGCCGCCGCTGGCTGCCAAGCGCGCCAGCGACTGGTCGATCCGGCCGAGGTCGCCCGCGAGCCGCTCCAGGAGCCGGTCGGCGGTACCGGCAGCGAGCGGTCGGCCGTGCCGCTTCCGTGTCCAGTCGGCGAGCCAGCGGGTGAGATCGTATCTGGCGGGCACCGTCAGATCGACCTGCGCACCCCGGGCCGCCACCGCCTTCGCCAGCCGCGTCGTGGCGGGAAACGACCGCACCTCGAGGATCACCACCCCGCGCCGGCCACGGTCGCGGCCGGCGAGGGACTCGAGCCGCTCCCGATTGTCCGACACGAATGCGTCGGCCCCACGGACCACCGCCACGCGCGTCGCGCCACCGAACAACGGCACGGTGTCGGCCTCGTCGAACACATCGCGAGGATCGGTGATGGACTGACCGTCGAACTCCCGCCAGGCCCAGCCGGCCTCCGCGGCATCGGGGCAGTAGTGGCGGCGCAGCAGGGCGAGCATTTCGCCGCCGAGGAACGGTTCATCGCCCGCCAGCACGATCAGGCCGCTCGCCCCGGGATCCCACGGGGAGTCGGCTCGGAGGATGTCGAGGGCGGTCGGCAAGGGGCCAGGCTCCGCGCGGGAGCTGCGACCCACCCGGTCACCACCTCCGCCATACGGAGTGTAGCCGGTCGGTGTGGCTTCCGGCGGGGAGTCAGCCCACGGTCAGGGGGCGGGCGACGGCGGCGTCACGCGCACGCCGCCGAGGCGGCCCACCACCCGACTGACGGTCGTCGCCACCGGCTCGGGCGTGGTGGTGCGACCGACGTTGCCCGCGGCATCGGTGGCCTCCGCCCGGATATAGACCCGGGGCGGCACCACCCGATCGGGCTGCCAGCGGTGTTCGCCCTGCGCGTCGAGCCCGTCGGTGATCGTCGCCCACGGTCCCTCGACCGACGGCGAGTAAAGGAGCCTGACGCCACGGGGCACGAGCAGTTGGTCGCGGGCGGCGTAGCGGATGACGACGGTGGTGGGCCCGCCGGAGCGGACCTCGTCGACCTGGATCAAATCCACCACGGGGGGCTCGTCGTCGACCCCGATCCAGCCCTCCGGGGCGGCACCCGAACGTGGCCCCGGTCCCCCGGCCGGCTGTGCGGGAACGATCTCCAGGCGGAAGCCGTACAGCCCCACCGCCGGCAGCGCCACGTCGATCGGGCTGGTGGCATCGTCGTCGATCGCCGACCGCTGCCAGGTGACGCCGCCGTCGAGCGTGCTCCACAGTTCCACCTGCAGCGGACCGCCGGCGGGGCGGTCCGACTCGATCTCGTAGTCCCAGGTGAAACGCCGGCTGTTGACGATGTGGAGGGGCTTACCCCGGTATTCGGTCGGTGGCTGCACCACGCGCGGCGCGGACAGCGGCGCGGCGGGTGCCCGCTGCCGCGCCGGCAGGAGCGGACCGGCGGGGGCGGTGACGACGGGACTGGCGCTGACCGGCCGCAGGAGCACGCTCGGCGCCTCGGTGCCGCCCACCGGCGCGGGGGGATCGACGCTGAAGCGCGTGGCTGCCTCGGCATCCCAGCCGCGCGCGGCCGACGCGGCGCCGGGCATGGCCGTGGCCACGGGGATTTCGACCTGTCGCCCCACCTCGCTCGGCTCGACCGTGGGCACCGGCTGCGTCGGCAGGGAGGGCACGCCCAGTTCCAGAGCGAGGTTGGCCTGGTCGATGCCGGGATCGGCGGGCTCGAGATGGAACTCCTTGACCGTGCGATTGCCCCCGCCGTCGGCCACGGCGATCCGGACCGTGAGGGCCTCGACACGCTCACCCGCCCACCAGATTTCCTCGCCCACCAGATGGGCGGGCGACTCGCGGGCCAGGATCCCCTCGGCGGCGATCCGCTTCCATTCGGTGTCGCCCTTGCCGCGGTAGGAGAACTCGAGCGATTCGAGGCGCAGCGAGTCGTCGGCGGCGGCATACCGGCAGACGATCTCCCCATCGCCTCCGCGCCACACCCGCGCGGTCAACCGCGGTCCGGCGGCGTCGACGAGCACACGGAGATCGGGGCCCTCGCCTCCACGTGCCCGCCCCTGGGCGTCGATCGCCCGGAAGCGGAACCAGTACTCGCCGTCGATGCTCGCCTTGTAAACGATCGAACCGGCCGCCGGGGCCGCGGTGCCCACCTCTTGCCAGGTGGCCCCCAGATCGCGGGAGACCGACAGCACGACGCGTGTCGCGGCCCGGTCCGGCGACTGCGGCGGGGCCACCCGGAAGGGGAGGGAGAACACCGTCTGCTTCGTGCGGACCAGTTCCGGCAGCCGCGGTGGTAGCGGCGGATCGTCGGCACCGGCGGACAATCCGACGAGGCCGGCCAGCACCACACTCACTGCCACCAGGGCGGTCGAGGCCCCCCGCATGAAGCGTGCGCCACCCGCCAGGCGGCGGTGGGCGCGAGGGAAGAGCGAGCGGATCGATGCGGCAGCCATGCCCGGGAGGATCGACCGTCGCGGACGGAATGGTCAGCCGACGGCCTCATCGCAGACAAAAGCCGCCCGGTCCTCCCGGACTACCGGACCGCCGCGGAAAGGCACGGCAGGCCGGCCGACCGGGAAAGCGGGGGAACGACGGCGGGATCCGTATGGACCCGGGCTGGACGCCACCGCCATAATCGTCAGGAGTCGCGGAGTGGGTCGCCGTGGCGCCGCCGTGCCGCACCCGGTGAGCCCCGGAGCCAGCCGCCCCGACGTCTTCCCGGGAACTGTCGGCCGTGCCCGCGCAGAGTTGGTCCTTCATCCTCACGGCGCTGCTCCTGGCCGCAACGATCGGGGTGGCGATGGTCGCGATCAACTACGCCCGGAGCCGGTTCCTCGGTGGCCCGTCCGATCGTCCGGATGGAGACGGCTCCGGGTGGCAGGATGCCCTCCTCGGCTACCGGAATCTGCGCGACAAGGGTGTTCTGAGCGACGACGAATACCGAAAAATAAGAACGCTCGTCGAACCTCACCTGTCGGAACCGCCATCGCGTGAGGACCACGGCCGGTGACGGTCGCACTGCCAACGGTCGGCCGACGTGTCGCCCCCGCGCCATCCACTTTCTGCCCCTGCACCTGACAAGGTCCGCCCATCCATGCCCAACGGCAAAGACGTCAACAACATCGGTCGCCGTGGCGCCGGTGGCACGACGAAGAAGAACGCCTTCTGCTCCTTTTGCCGGAAGAGCTATCGGGACGTCGGGCCGCTCGTCGAGGGTCCAGGGGACGTGTACATCTGCGGCGAGTGCATCGAGCTCTGCCAGTCGATCCTCGACCAGGAGAAGCGGCGCCGCGGCACGAGCAAGCAGCTCTTCACCTCGATCCCGTCGCCGCGGGCGATCGTCTCCCACCTCGATGAATACGTCATCGGGCAGGAGCACGCCAAGCGCGTGCTCGCCGTGGCGGTCCACAGCCACTACAAGCGCCTGACACTGGGCAGCGAGGCCTCCGACGTGGAGGTGGAGAAGTCGAACATCCTCCTCCTCGGCCCCACCGGCAGCGGCAAGACGCTCCTGGCGCGGACCCTGGCCCGGATCCTCAACGTGCCGTTCGCGATCGGCGACGCCACCACGCTCACCGAGGCGGGCTACGTGGGCGAGGACGTGGAGAACCTGCTCCTCAAGCTGCTCAACGCCGCCGATTTCGACATCGAAGCGGCCCAGCGCGGCGTGCTCTACATCGACGAAATCGACAAGATCGGGAAGACGAGCCAAAACGTCTCCATCACCCGCGACGTCTCCGGTGAGGGGGTCCAGCAGGCGCTGTTGAAGATGCTCGAGGGGACCGTGGCCAACGTGCCCCCGCAAGGCGGCCGCAAGCACCCCGAGCAGCAGTACATCCAGATCGACACGTCGAACATCCTCTTCATCTGCGGCGGGACGTTCGTGGGGATCGACAAGATCATCGGCCGCCGCCTCGGCAAGCGGTCGATCGGCTTCTCCCAGTCGGGTGGCGTGAAGGTCGACGCCGACCTGGCGGAACTGCTCCCGCAGGTCGATTCCGACGACATCCTCGAGTTCGGCCTGATTCCCGAGTTGGTGGGCCGGCTGCCGGTCATCTCCTCGCTCAAGCCGCTCGACGAGAGCTCCCTGGTGAAAGTCCTCCGCGAGCCGAAGAACGCCCTGGTGAAGCAGTACCAGAAGCTCTTCAGCATGGAGAACTGCACGCTCGAGTTCACCGACGAGGCGATGGTGGCGATCGCCCGCCGGGCGATGAAGAAGGAGACCGGGGCCCGCGGCCTGCGGTCGATCATCGAGGAGGTGATGCTCGACGTGATGTTCGACCTGCCGGAGAACTCCGGGGCGAGCTACGTGATCACCGATCGGAACGTCCACAGAACCGAACCGGTGGTGCCGATCCGCGAGGCCCGCCACAAGTCGGCCTGACCGCCGGGCGGGCGCCGGGCCACGGGCCGACCTGGTGACGGTCCGCTAGCAGCCCGTGGCCAAAGTCCATCCGCGGCCTTTGTCCACACGAAAACCTCCGGTTTTCACGGGAGCTGCGCTCCGGGCACCTCATCCCTGAGGTGCGGCAGGCTGTTTGTCCACAGCCTGCTAGCTCGGGTCCTTGAACAGTGTCGCCAGCTCCTCCCCGAGCTTCTCGCCGCGCACGTCCATCGTGATCACCTTGCCGTCGCGGCCGATGAGGATCACCGTGGGGATACCGGTGATGCCGTAGCGGGCGGCGAGGGGATGGCCACCCTGGGCGGCCACGTTCTGCTCGTGGAGGATGATCCACGGGATCTTCTGGTCGGCGATGAACGCCTCCAGCGCCCCTCGATCGCTGTCGAGACTCACGCCGACCACCTCGAAGCCCTTGTCGTGGTATTTGGCGTATTGCTCGAGGACGTTGGGCATCTCGGCGATGCACGGTCCGCACCACGTGGCCCAGAAGTCGACGAGCACCACCTTGCCGGCGAGCGACTTTTGGTCGAACGGGGTGCCGTCCATGTTGGTGCCGGTGATCTCCATCGCCTTCCCCGGCAGATCGAGCCGGCGCATGATGCCGGCGAACATCTCGCCGATTACCTTCGTCCGTTCGTTGGTGCTGCCGGCGAGCACGGGCCCGAGGCGGCGGTAGATCGACCGCGACACCTCCTCGCCGCCGGGGAACTGCTCGAGGGCGCTGGCCGTCTGCATGGCGAGGTTGGCCGTATCGCCGTCGTCGGGATCCTCCTCGAGCAGGTTCTCGATCTGGTCGACGATCGCGCCTGCCCCGGCGATGTCGCGGGTGGCGAACATCCCCTGCATGTCGGTGACGATCGTCATCCGCCGCGCCTCCCGGGCCAGGGCCTTGGAAGGGGAATCGACCAGCGTGGCCGCGAACTCGCCGAGGCGGGCCGGGGCCGAGGTATCACCGAGCTGGGCGAGCATCATCAGGCTCCGCATCTTCATCCGCACCGCCGGCTCGTATGACGCGTCGTCGGTGTTGACGATGCCGAGCACTTTGTCGGCCGCCTCCAGGGCGAGGGCACCGCGGTCGCGGAACAGCTTCATCGTCGCCTCGCGCGGGGCGGGCGGCACCGGCTGGGAAAGCACCTTGGTGACGAAGGCGAGCAACTCCTCCGGCTTCCCCTCCGGCAGCGGCGGCACCGCCAGCGCGCCGGCGGCCGGCGCATCCTGGGCGCACAGCGGCGTGGCGGCCGGCGGCATGGTCACGGCCCCGGCCACGACCAGGGCAACGAGGAGGGTGCGGGCCGGAGGAAGCGTGATCATGGATGCCTCGGGGGAGACCGGCGACCGCCGGGGTGAAGGGCGCGGGAGGGGCCGGTGGAGCCGTCACCGGTCCGCGGATGCTACCGCCGGCCCGACCGGAGCCGCAAACCGGTTTCCCCGAGGAGCGAAGGGCCGCAGCCGACCGGCTCAGCGGACGATGGTGCGGAACCGGACGAACCCGCCGGCCCCGGGCGGCAGCGTGCCGCGCAGCTTCCAGGAGAGGAGCGTGCCGCCGTCTTCGCCGGTGCCGGTGGAGATGTCGGCGGGCAGGTTGCTCGCGGCACTGCCGGGGATCACCTCCAGCCGCGACGGCACCGCGTCCACCAGCACGATGTCGGCCAGCGGGCGGTCTCCCGAGTTGAGGAGGAAGATGGTGAAGTCGAGCTCCTCGCCAGGCTTCACGGCATCGCTGCCGGCCCGCTTGCAGAGGGTGAGTTCGCAGCGTCCCGGGTGCTCGAGCCGCAGCGTGGCGGTGCCGCGATCGACCGCGATGACGTCGGCTGACGCGCCGTTCACCGTCACCTGGGCGGCCGAGAGGCAGGTCCAGGCGTAGGGGACGTCGAAGCCGGTCACCATGCGCGGGTCGTCGACCTGTTCATGGCGGCCGGGCACGTCGACCGCCAGGCGCGCCGTCGGCCCCTCGAGCCCCTCGGCCTGGTTCGGCATCCGGGCGGTGTCGATCCCCAGCGCCGGGAGCCGCTCCTCGGCGGCCACCGGCGGCTGCGCCCGGCGGGCGGCCTCCGGGCCGATCGGCTGCGTCGCCCGGCAAACCCGCTCGCCGCGCACGTCGGCCTCCGGCGCGGCATCGAGGGCCAGGCCGTGCGGACCCAGCGGAGCGGTGTCCTCGAACGGACGGATCACCTCGCGGACGCTGGCGAACCGGGGGGCGAACACACAGGCGCAGTTGGTCGTGGCCAGGCACGCCGCCTCGGGATCGGCGGCATCGACCGCCCGGTACCGCGCCACGGTGTCGCCGGCCGTCACATGGGCCAGGCCGTCGGCACCCATCGGCACGGCGAGGCGGCCATGGTCGCCACCGTCGCACACCGGTGGCGGCACGATCAGCGGCGGTGGTGCCAGCGGCAGGCAGACCGGCAGGGCGCACCCCTCCGCGCACGTTTGGCAGCCGGCCCCCCCGGGGCCCGCCACCGGCGCCGGAGTGCACGCCGCGCACGGGGCGCTCGGCAGGGGAGGGGTGGGGGCATCGAGCGCGTCGGCAGCGCCGGTGAACGACGCCGGCACGACGGCGGAGACCGGGGCAGGGGTCTCCTCCGGCACCGGAGCGACGTGCGGCGTCACGGCGAGCGCCGGCTGCGACCGGGAGGCCATCGTCCGACAGCCGGAAAGGATCAGCACCGCCACGGTGATGGCAATGATGCGGACGTGCCGCGGGGCAGGGGAGTGGTTCACGGCGCGATGCCCCCGTGCGGCAGACGGTTGCCGATCACCACCTCGGCGATCGGGGCCCCGAGGGTCGCCGCCACGTCGCGGCAATCGTCGCCGGGGCGGACGTCGAACCAGTCACCGGGACCGATGTC
>RFRL01000072.1 GCA_009924545.1 Planctomycetia bacterium
GCTACGACGTCCGGGCCCTCAAGCCGGGCTATCCTGATCTGGTCAAGGCGGGCTTTCCGGCGGCCAAGGGCAAGTAGCGCCGCACAGCCCGTGGCCGGGCGGACCGGCGCGGCGTCGGCCAGTGGCACGAAGGGGAGCCCGCGGGGAGGCGGTCTTCGAGGACGATCCTGGCGATCCCGCGGCTGGTGAGCCCTGTGGTGATACCGTGCCCTTCCGGACCCGTGACGGGGCCACCGTAGACGCCGTCGGCATGGAGGGACTCCTCTCCACCTCGACAAACGACTCGTCCGACACCCAGCCTACGAGCCCCAGCGGGTCGGCCACGGTGAACACGCCCGATGGCTGCCACTCCATCGCCCGGACGTGGCCGGCGCGTGGCCTGAGCAGGCTGTGGACAAACAGCCTGCGGCACCTCAGGGATGAGGTGCCGGGAGCGCAGCTCCCGTGAAAACCGGAGGTTTTCGTGTGGACAAAGTCCCCGGAGGGACTTTGCCCACGGGCTGTCAGCGCGCCGTCCGCTGCTGGATCGTGTCGGATTCGTCGAGCGCCAGTCCCGTCAGCTCCTCGATGCGGGCGCGCACCTCGAGGGGCGGGCCGTCCATCGGCACCGCGGGGATCTCCCAGCGGCGTACATGGCCGTCCTGCCCACCGGTGAAGAGATGCCGTGCGGCAGGGTGGAAGACGACGAAACGGATCGCCCCCACGTGGCGCATCGGCATCCCGACCGGCTCGCCCGAGACGATGTCCCAGACCCGCGCGACGCCGTCGAGATCGGCGGCCGCCACCAGCGTGCCATCGCGGCTGGTGGCCAGGGCCGTCACCTCGCGCGACAGCCGCAGCGGCCTGCCGCGCGGGGCGCGCGTGGCACCGTTCCACACACGCACCGTCCCGTCACGACACCCGGTCACGAGCGTCGTACCGTCGGGGCTGACGGCCACGCTTGTCACGGCGCTGCTATGCTCGAGCGGCTCGCCGGCGAGCACACCCGAATCGACATCCACGAGGCGCGCGGTGCGATCCGCGCAGCCGATCAGCACGTGGTGGCCGTCGGCGAGCCAAGCCGCGTCGGCGACCGCGACGCTCAGGTCGGCCACCGGCGGCCCGCCGCTCTCCCCCGTGCGCGTCGCCCACGTCCGCACCCGGTCGCGCGGGAAGAGACTGAAGCCGTCACGCGGATTCCCGACCGCGAACAGGCGCTCGCCGGTGGCATCGAAGGCCAGCTCGGTCACCTCTCCGTCCAGCTTCGGCAGCAAGCCGCGTGGATCGCCGGCGACGTCCCAGACGACGACCGATCCCTCATTTCCGCCGGCGGCGACCGTCGCCCCGTCGCGGCTGATCGCCACTCGTTCCATGAGGCCTTCCCGGCCCGACGCCTGCCACTCCCTCCGCAACACCTCGGGCATGTCGGGATGCGTGGCATCGTGGAGGGCCCAGGCGCCCGGCCAGGCCACGAGGAGCCGCTCACCGGCGGCGTCGAGCCCCATCCCCACGACGCGGCTGACGCTGGCCAGGGGAGGAGGCGACGGGATCCCCGGCAGCGCCCACAGGCGCACCGCCCCCGACCGTTCCCCGACGGCCAGCGCCCGGGAGTCGGGACTGAAGGCGATCGAGGCGACGTCGCTGTCGTGGCGGAGGATCGGTCCGACTTGCTGCCGATTCCAGACGTCCCAGAGGCGCACCAGGCCCCCGGCCGCCGTGGCGAAGATGCTCCCCGCGCCGTCGAAGGCGACGTCGGTGACCTGGCCGCTCTGGAACGGTAGCCGCTCGCCGGCGAGCGCGGCCATGTTCCAGAGGTTGACGTAGCCTTCGTACGAGCCGGTCAGGAGCCAGCGGCCGTCGGGGCTGAAGCGGATCGACTGGACGAGATCGGTCTGCCGCAGCGGGGGGAGGATCGCCGTGCGGGTGGCGACGTCCCAGCGGCGGACCTCTTTGCCATCGAAGCAGGCGCTCAGGAGCGTCCGCCCGTCCGGGGAGAAGGCCAGTGCCCGGACGTTCGAATCATGCGGAATCGGCTCCCCGGCCGGCAGGCCGGTGGCCGTGTCCCAAAACATGATCGCGTCTCCCGGACCGCAGGTCGCCGCCAGGGTGCCGTCGGGGCTGAAGGCCACGTCCCAGACGTTGGCGTGGCCGTCGTCGGGCGCGTGGCGGAGGACCTGCAATCGGCGCCGCGTGGCGACGTCCCAGAGGAGGCCGCTTCCGTCGGCCCCACCGGTGAGCAGTCGGCTGCCATCGGGGCTGAAGGCGACGTCCCAGACGCGCGTGTGCAGGGGAGGGAAGTAGACCCACAGCGGTGCGCCCGCGGCCGCGCCGCCGGAGGCCGCCCAGACGCGCACCTGGCAGTCGTTGCCGGCGGAGGCGACCAGGCCGCCATCGGGCCGGAAGGCGACCTTGTTGCACCCCGCCGGGTGTGTGGCGACCCACGCCATGCGCGGCACCTGCGCCGACCACGCCGCCAGCGAGAGGCGCAGGGGCCGGCCGATGACGCTGCTCCCGGAGCTTTCGGCAAGCTCAACGGCGCGGGCCAGCCAGAGGAGCCCCTGCTCGATCTCCCCTTCCTCGCACAGCTCCCGGCCCCGCGCCGCCGCCAGGAGCGTCTGGCGCTGCTCGGCATCGCGGCGGGCGGCATCGGCATTCGCCTTGGCGACACCCTCGGCCACCGCCTTGTCCTCGGCCCGGGCCCACTCCGTCTCCGCCCGGCGCCACTGCCACGCCACCAGCCCCAAGCCGCCGAGGATCGACGCGACCAGGAGTACCAAGAGGCTCGCCACTCCCGGGTTGCGCACGGCGAGGCGCGCCGTGCGCCCGGCCAGGCTCAGCGGCCGCGCCAGGATCGGCAGGCCGGCACGGAACCGGCCCAGGTCTTCGGCGAGCGCCGCGGCGGTGGCGTAGCGCCGGGCCGGTGACTTCTCCAGGCACTTGAGGCAGATCGTGTCGAGGTCGCGCGGCGTGCGCGGCTGCAGGCGGCGCGGCGGGAGGGGATCGATGTGGATCACCTGGCGGATGGTGTCGGTGCCGGTGGCGGCGCGGAACGGTGGCCGGCCGGTGAGGCACTCATAGAGGATCGCGCCCAGCGCGTAGACGTCGGTGCGCGGGCCGATCGCCGTGGGGTCGCCCGTGGCCTGCTCGGGGGCCATGTAGCTGGGAGTGCCGAGAACGGCCCCCTCGCGCGTCATCCCCGAGCCGTCGAGCCGGCGGGCGAGCCCGAAATCGGTGATCTTCGCCACGCCGTCGGTGGTGAGGAGGACGTTGGCGGGCTTGAGGTCGCGGTGGACGACGCCACTGGCATGGGCGACCGCGGCGGCGCGCGAGAGCGATTCAAGGAGCTGCACCGCCGGCAGGGGCTCGAGCGGTCCATCCGCGAGCCTGGTGGCCAGGCTCCCCCCGCCACAGAACTCCAGCGACAGCCACAGCCGGCCAGCCGACTCCACGATCTCGTGGACCTGGATGATGTTGGGATGCTGGAGGGTGGCGATCGCCTCGGCCTCGGTGCGGAAGCGCACCCGCTCCGATGCCGTCGCCAGCTCGCCGGTGCGGATCGTCTTCAGCGCGACGACGCGGCCGAGCTGCATCTGCCGTGCCTTGAACACGACCCCCATCCCGCCGCGGCCGAGCTCGTCGAGGATCTCGTAGCCGGGGGGTGCGACGGGCACCGGCTCCGCGTCCCCCGCCACGGTCACTCCGTCGAGCGCCCCGGTTCGGGAGACGGGGTCAGCGCCGGCCCGGCGTAGGCCGAGGAGCCCCCCCGGGCCCGGCTCCTCCTCCGACCGCCAGGCCCGGGCGCGGTCCACCAGCGAGTCGGCCGTGAGCTGCTCGAGCATCTGCTGGCACCGTGGGCACCGCTCGACGTGGCGCTCGACGGCGCTGCGTTCGGCGCCACACCGGGTGTCGTCGAGGAGTTGGCGGAGGGCGTCTGGTGTCGGACAGGCGTCCATGGGCGCCTCCGCTGTCCCGGTGGTCGGACTTGATCACGGCGCCGCGCCGCCTCGCGTCACCGGTTCACCTCCGCGTCGGCGAGCATCACGGCCTCGCGCACCAACTTCCGGACCTTGCTCTTGGCCGTGTACACGGTCGCCACCGGCATTCCCAGGCGCTGCGCCGCCTCAGCGCCCGAAAGACCGTCCAGCGACGTCATCCGAAACGCCTCCCACTGCGATGCTGGCACGCGCTGCCGGACGTCGGCGAGCGCCGCCTCGAGCAGCTCGCGGTCGAATTCTTCCTCGACCTCCCGGGCCAGCGACTCCATCGCCACGACACCCTCCAGGAGCGGCACGATACCGTCGCTGCGCCGGCGGCGCTCGTCGAGGAAGTCGGCGAGCGCGTTGTTGATGACGGTGCGGAGCCAGGCGCGAAAGCTGCCTGCCGGATCGTATTCGAAATCACGCATCCGCCGCACCATCTTCAGGAGCACGGTCTGCGCCACGTCATCGGCGTCGGCCGCCTGGAGCGGAATGGTGAGGCAAAACGACCGGATCCGTGGCTCGTAGCGCTGCACGAATTCCTGCCAGGCCCCCTCGTCGGTGGGCACGGTGCGCACGCGGTACAGCAGCGACTGGCAGGTGGTGTCCGAACCGACGCCAACCATGGCCGCGGACCCTTCGACAGGGGGAAAAGCACCTCTCGAGGTCGCCCTTCCAAGATGCGTTCAAGCCTACAGCCTCCTCCCGCCTCGGCAAGGATCGTGCCGAATGCCGCGAAAAAACCCGCGGGTAGGTTTTCGACCCCTCGAACTCTCGACCGTACCGACAAGGACGCGGTCGCCAAGGTCCTCCCCAAGGACAAGGTGATCTACCTCCACTGCCAGGCCGGCGGCCGCTGCCAGAAGGCGGCCGATCTCCTCGAGCTACGACGTCCGGGCCCTCAAGCCGGGCTATCCTGATCTGGTCAAGGCGGGCTTTCCGGCGGCCAAGGGCAAGTAGCGCCGCGCGCGGGCCGCGGCCGGGTGTGTCCGCACCGGCTGGCTACCGTGGTCGTACGTTCCTACCGTGCACGCACTGTTCCCCTACCGTGCACGCACCAGTTCGATCTCGGCGAGCCAGGCGAGCACGCCGGTCTGCCAGGCATCCCAGTTGGGCCCCTTGTAGCCGTCGAGGCCGTGGCCGCCCGAGGGGAGTTCGAGGAGCCGGCTGGGCACCTCGTGGCGCTGGCACGCTTCGTGGAACAGTCGGCTGTTGGCGATCGGCACCGGGGCGTCGTCGATGGCGTGGGCCAGGTAGGTCGGTGGCGTGCGCCGCGTCACCTGCTTCTCGCTCGAGAACAGATCCACCAGCCGCGGATCGGGGTTCGCCCCGAGGAGGTTCGTGCGCGACCCGGCGTGCCCCACGTCACCCAGCGTGACCACCGGCCCCATCGTGATCACCGGATAGACGAGAATCGCGAAGTCGGGCCGCGACGACTGCCGCTCGACGGGGTCGGCCGCGGTCGCGTCGCCCTCGTCGAAGTGGGTGGCGGCCGTGGCGGCGAGATGACCACCGGCCGAGAAGCCGATGATCCCCACGCGCTGGGGATCGACGCGCCACGCCGCGGCCCGGGCCCGGGTGGTGCGCAGGGCACGCCCGGCGTCGGCCAGCGGCACGAAGGGACGCCCACGGGGGAGGCGGTACTCGAGGACGATGCCGGCGATCCCGCGGCCCGTGAGCCACGTGGCGATGCCGTGCCCTTCCGGACCCGTGACGAGGCCGCCGTAGCCGCCGCCGGGGCAGATCACGACCGCCGGGGTGGGGCCACCCGTCGCCACCGGCTCCGGCAGGTGAACGGTGATGAACGCGTCGGCCGCCTCGGTGGCGGCGTCACCGGGAGCCCCGACGGGCGCCCGCCCATCCCACAGCCCCAGGCGCTCCGGCTCCGCCGCGTTCCCCCGGGCCACGGCAAGCGCACCGATCACGAGCACCACGAGACCACGCAGCATTGCCGTCGGCATGGATATGCTCCTTCGTCGAGCAGCCTACCAGCCGGCGCCCGGGGGCCGCGGTGAGCACACCCCCGGGGCGACGATTCGCCCTCTGCCGCGGGCGACCGCAGGCTCTATACTCACCGCTCGGGGGGAGAAGCCGATCCGGCCGGGCGAAGGCCACAGGACTGCTCGCGCCCGGACGGCAAGGGCCGGGGCGCGCTCCGTGCGGGCCCGCTCCCGCACCACCCCCCCACGACCTGTTGCCCCGCGCGGAGGAGATGGCCATGCCCGGTTCACGGCGACTGTGGATCGACAACGTGCCGGGGAAGCGGTCGCTGGCCCGCCGGGCGCGGGCCCGGCGCTCGGTCGGCCGGCGTTGCCCTGCGGGGCCCGAACGGCTCGAACCGCGCCACGCCCTCTCCGCCTCGGGCCCGCGGCCGTTCATCGATCTGGGCCCGAGCGACAACGTGGCCCTCGACCAGCCGCGCGTGACCGTGGAGTTCGGCAACGCCGCCGGGCAGTCGATCGGCCCCGACATCTTCAACAGCTGGCTCCTCGACACCGGCGCCAACACGATCCTCGTGTTCAAGACCGGCGTCGACGACATGAACGAATCGTCGCCCCCCTACGAGACCGAGGGGGTGTTCGAGGAGCTCGGCGTCGGCGGCTCGCAGTTGTTCGACATCTCCAAGCCCTACCAACTCGACTTCGCCGGCACGTCGGGGGAGCGGCAGACGCTCACCGACGCGCGCGTCATTTCCGACGCCACGCGCGATGTGAGCATGTTCGGGCCGTTCGGCATCGTGGGGATGCCGGCGATGACGGGGCGCGTGACGACGCTCGACTTCACCCCCTGGCTCTCGTTCAACGAGGGCAACTTCCTCATGGCCGCCGACTTCGCCATGGAGGTGCCCACCCCGGCCGGGCCGCGCTACACGGTGAGCATCGACGACCGCGTGAACTTCTCCCCCGACGGCCACGTCATCGAGGGGGACTTCCCACCCGTGTGGGCCGACGTCCCCTTCTTTTCGGCCGAGGTCCACCACAACGGTGCCGTCGTCGGCGGCAACTTCATGTTCGACACCGGGGCCCAGGTGACGATCGTCTCCACGGCGACGGCGCTGGCTCTCGGCCTCGACTCCAACGGCGACGGGGCCCTCGACGCCTCCGACGTCGGCTACACGCGCACCGAGTCGGTCGGGGGCGTGGGGGGCTCGCGCGACGCGCCGGTGTTCATGATCGACTCGGTCCACGTGCCCACCGACCAGGGCACCGATCTGGTGTGGAGCAACCTGTTGTGGCTGGTGGCCGACATCGCCCCGGGCATCGACGGCGTGTTCGGCTTCGACAACATGACCAGCGGCTGGATCGACGCCGTCTTCTCCTCCGGGGGCGCCGGCTACCTCCTCCAGTCGCACCTCGACTTCCGCGGGTGGGACGCGACCGGCCACGGGAAGATCCACTTCGACCTCAATCCCGACCTCGCCGCCGTGCAGACTCCTGACGGGGCCGGGGCGGTGATCGTCGAGCCGGGCGGTGCCACCACGGTGAGCGAGTCGGGGATCACCGACACCTACACGATCGCCCTCCGGACCCCCCCCACCGCCGACGTGGTGGTCGACCTGGTGGCCCCGTCCCACCAACTCCGCGCCTTCCCCACCGCCGACCCGTCGGCCACGAGCCTGCGCTTCACGCCGGCCAACTGGAACGTGCCGCAGTCGGTGACCGTGCAGGCGGTCGACGACACCACCGAGCAGAGCCTGCACCGTTCGACCGTGCGCCACGTGCCGCACAGCGCCGACCCGGCCTACGACGGCGTGGGGATGCCGCGCGTGATCGTGAGCATCGTCGACAACGACTACCCGGCCGTGATGATCCTCCCTGGCGACGGGCAGACCGACGTCGCGGAGGGGGGCGCGACCGACACCTACTCCCTCGTCCTCATGCGGCAGCCGGGGCAGGACGTGACGATCGTCCTCGAACCGGTCGCCAGCCAGGTGACCGCCGTCAACGCCGCCGACGGCTCCTCGGCAGTGGTGTTCACTCCGACCAATTGGAACGTGCCGCAGCTTGTGCGCGTGGCCGCCGTGGACGACGCGCTCGTGGAAGGTCCGCACCGTTCCTACGTCAATCACAGGATCGACAGCTCCGACGCCGGCTACGCCGAGGCCTACGTCCTCCCCGAGATCATCTTCATCACCGACAACGACGCCGTCGCCCTCCCCCCCACGATCACCGCCGGGGCCGCTACGGTGAGCGGCGCGGTGGGGACGGCGATCACGACGACCGGCACGTGGGGTCATCCCCAGCCCGGGCGGACGGTGACCCTCGCGGCGTCGCAGGGGACCGTGACCCGCGAAGCGGGTGGGACGTGGACCTGGAGCCTGGTGCCGGAAATGCCTCTGGGGAGCACACCGGTGGTGATCACCGCCACCGACGACCTCGGATCGAGTGCCACCGTGTCGTTCACCGTCACCGCCCGGGCCGCGGCCACCGGTGTGACGGGCTCACCCGGCGACCGGCAGGTGACCCTCGCCTGGACCGCTCCCGCCCCCACCCCCGGCCTGCCGCTCTCCGGATGGCGCGTCGCGCGGACGAGCGACGACGGCGCCACCTGGACCGACCTGCCGAACACCACCTCCGCGGAGCCGGCGATGATGGCCACCGGACTGGTCAACGGCACCCCCTACCGCTTCCGCGTGGCCGGCCTCGATGCCCAGGGGGTCGGTCCCTGGTCGGAGCCCTCGGCGGCGGTGGTACCGGTGGCCCCGCCGGCGGCGGCGAGCAGCCTGGTGGCGACCGGCGGCGACGGTCGGGCGACGCTCACCTGGACCGCGCCGGCCGACACCGGTGGCACCCCGATCACCGACTATGTCGTGCAATACCGTCGGATGAGCGTCGCGGCCTGGTCGACGTTCGACGACGGGATCTCGTCCGCCACCACCGCCACCGTCACGGGGCTCGTGGGCGGAGCCAACTACGCTTTCCAGGTGACCGCGCGCAACGGTGCCGGTGACGCTCCGCCCTCGCTGCCCAAGACCGCCACGGTGCTCGGGCCGCCAGCGGCCGTGACCGGTCTGCGCGTGACAGGGGGCGTGGGAAAGGCCGAGCTTTCCTGGACAACGCCCGCGGCCAACGGCACCTCCGTCACCGACTACGTGGTGCAGTATCGGCGCGCCAGCGTGGCGGCGTGGTCGACCTTCGCCGACGCTGTTTCCGCGACGCCCCGCGCCACTGTGACGGGGCTTTCGGGCGGGGCCAACTACGTGTTCCGCGTCCTGGCGCGCAACGCCGTCGGCGACGGGCTGCCCTCGGCGAGCGCGGCGGCGACGATCCTCGCCCCGCCGAGCCCGCCGCAGTGGGTGTCGCTCACGGCCGGCGCCGCTCAGGCGACCCTCTCCTGGACCCTGCCGGCGAGCACGGGGGGCACGCCAATCACCGACTACGTGATCCAGTTCCGCCGGCTGTCGAGCGCCGTGTGGAGCACGTTCGACGACGGGATCTCGACCGGGCGCACGCGGGCGGTGACGGGCCTGGTCCGGGGTGCCAACTACGCCTTCCGGATCATCGCCCGCAACGCCGCCGGCGACAGCCTCCCCTCCGGCCAGCGGACGGTGACGATCGGGTGACGGCGCCACGCACCACGTAGACCGTCAGCGCGGCCCCCGGGCCATCATCGGCATGCCAGCCTCACCCCCGATCGTCGTCACGGGTGCCGCCGGCCGGCTCGGCCGGGCCGCCGTCCGCGGGCTCCTCGCGGCGGGCCTGACGGTGCGGGCCTTCGACCGGAAGCCGGCGCCCGCGGGCACGCCGTACGTGGGGGATCTCACCGGGCGGGAGCCACTGGCCACGGCCATGGCCGGGGCCGCCGCGCTCGTCCACCTGGCGGCGACGCCGGATGACGACGACTTCGCCACGCGCCTCCTCCCCGACAATCTCGTCGGCCTCCATGCGGTCCTCGAGGCGGCCCGTGTCGCGGGGGTCACCCGCGTCGTTCTCGCCAGCACCGGGCAGGTCAACTGGTGGCAGGAGCAGGACGGCCCCTGGCCGGTGCGCATCACCGATCCGCCGTCGCCGCGGGGCTGGTACGCCGTGACGAAGGTGGCCCTCGAGGCGGCGGGGATGGTGCAAGCCCGGAGCCACGGGATGACGGTGATCGCCGTGCGCCTCGGCTGGTGCCCGCGCACGCGCGATCAGGCGGCGGAACTGGCCGCCAGCGAACGTGGCCCGCAGGTCTACCTCAGTCCGGGCGATGCAGCGCGGTTCTTCGTCGCCGCCGTCACCCATCCGGTGCCGGGGGGATACCACGTCCTCTTCGCCACGAGCCGGCCGCGTGACCAGATGGTGCTCGATCTGGACCCGGCTCGCGCGCTTGTCGGGTGGGAGCCGCACGACACCTGGCCCACGGGGGTCGACGATGACATCGGCTGAAGGGCTTCTCCCCCGCCGGCAGTGGCTCACCGCCATGGCGTGGTCGGTCGGCAGGGTGACCCACGCCGCCATGCCCGCCGACGGCGGCGCGGCCCTCGGCACGGCGCCGCCGGTCGTCACCCTCGGGATGGGCACCTACGGCATGCCGGGCATGCCGGTCGCCGACGCCGTGGCCCTCGTCGCCGCCACCGGATTCGACACGCTCGAACTGGCGGTGCTGCCGGAGTGGCCCTCGGCCCCGGAGCGGCTCGGCCCCGCCGGGCGCCGCGACCTGCGCCAGCGCATCGCCGACGCGGGGCTCGTCCTCACGGCGCTGATGGAGCACGTCACCCCGACGGCCGACGTGGCAGGCCACGCCGAGGGGCTCGAGCGCCTGCGCCGCGCGGCGGCGCTCGCCCACGACCTTGCCCCCGACGCCCCACCGCTGATCCAGACGGTGCTCGGCGGCGGGCGCTGGGAGGAGGTGCGCGGGATGTTCGCGGAGCGGCTGGCCGATTGGTGCGCCGTGGCCGACGCCGCGGCGGTGCGCATCGCCGTCAAGCCGCACCGCGCCGGCGCGATGTCGACGCCGGAGGAGGGGCGCTGGCTGCTCACGCAGCTCGGCGATCCCCCCCGGCTCGGCCTGGTGTTCGACGCCAGCCACGTCGTGTTCCGCGGCCTCGACCTGGCGGCGGCGCTGGCCACGGCGGCGCCGCGGCTGTTCCACGTGGCGGCCAAGGACGCCGTGGAGACCGCCGCGGGGGTGGGCTTCGCGCTCCCCGGCACCGCCGGCACGATCGACCACGCAGCGCTCCTCCGCCAGCTCGTCGCCGTCGGCTACCGCGGCGATGTGTCGTGCGAGGTGAGCAGCCAGGTGTCGAAGCACCCCGGCTACGACCCTGCCGCCGCGGTGCGGATGTGCCACGCGCGGATGGCGGCCGCGTTCGCCGCCGCGGGCATCGCGCGCGGGGGCTGACAGCGCGGGATGCGCGCGATCGCACCGGGTGTATCATCGACGGGATCGCCGCCCGATCTCCAGGTGCCCGATGACGATGCCCCCGCCCTCTCGCCGTGGCGTCTCGCTCGTCGAGCTGCTCGTCTGTCTGGCGATCATCGGGATCCTCGTGTCGCTGTCGTTTCCCGCCATCCACTCGGTGCGGGCGGGGATGGCGCGGGCCGAGTGCGCCGACCACAAGCGGCAGCTGTCGCTGGCCCTCGACATGTACTGCGACGCCCACCGGGGATTGCTGCCACCGCCGCCGACGCCCCCCGCACCGGGCGGCTGGGCCCGGGAGATCCTCCCCTTCATGGAGGAACGGGCGCTGTTCGAGGCCCTCGATGTCCGTCTGCCGGTGTCGGCGCCGGGCAATGCCCAAGCCGCGCGGAGCCGACCGCCGATGATGCGCTGCATGTTCGCCCCGTGGCGCGACAGCGACGTCGCCGGGGTGCCGCCGAGCGACTTCGTGCTCGTCGTCACCCCCGACACCCAGGTCAATCAGGGCACGAGCCGCCCCGGCCCGCGGCGCACCAAGGACTTCTCGGCGTGGTTCTACCACGCCCCGCAGGACGCCACGGCCCCCTGGCCGGTGTCGGTGGAGATCGATCGCGACACGCTCGGTCGCCGGCAGGCCGCCGACCAGTGGCCGGTGTGGCACCCCGCCGCCCCGACCACCGGCCTCGGATCGCTCACCGACGAAGGCCTGTGATGTGACCGGCAACGCGGGCGGCGGCGCCGGTGGGTCGCGCGGAGCCGGCGATCAGCCCGGTGACAACCTCCAACCCACACCCTGCTATACTCCCGCCCCGAGACGGCGCCCGGGGAAGCGCCGTCGCCATTCACGGGAGAGGCTGCATGGCTGCGGCATGGTCGATCGTCCGGCGGCTGATGGTCACGATGTCGGTCGCGGCAGCGGTGGGGCTGGGCATGGTGACAGTTCCGGCGTGGGGGCAGGCACCGCCCGGCGCGGCCGATCTGGCCGGTGCCCTCGACGCCTACGTGAAGAAGCCCGACGACGCCTACGCCTGGAGCGTGGAGAAGACCTTCCCCGGCAATCCCTCACAGACGTTCGTCATCAAGCTCACGTCGCAGTCGTGGCGCAGCCCCGCCGAGGTCGATCGGCCGGTGTGGCAGCACTGGCTGACGGTGGTGAAGCCCACCCAGCTCAAGACCGACAAACTGTTCCTCCTCGTCAGCGGCGGGGCCAACGACCGCCCCGCCCCCGACAAGCCCAACCAGGTGATCGCACAGATCGCCCAGGCCACCGGGAGCATGGTGGCCGAGCTGCGGATGATCCCCAACCAGCCGCTGGTGTTCCACGGTGACGGGGTGCCACGCAAGGAGGACGACCTCATCGCCTATTGCTGGGACCAGTTCCTCGACACCGGCGACCCGACGTGGCTGCCGCGCCTGCCGATGGTGAAGAGCGTGGTCAAGGCGATGGACTGCCTCCAGGAGTGGTCGCGGCAGGAGCAGGCGCCGATCAGCCGGTTCGTCGTCGCCGGCGGCAGCAAGCGCGGCTGGACCACGTGGATGGCCGGCGTGGCCGACGAGCGCGTCGAGGCGATCGTGCCGATCGTCATCGACGTGCTCAACGTCGACGAGTCGATCCGCCACCACGGCGCCGCCTACGGCTTCTGGGCCAAGGCCCTGGGCAACTACGTGCAGCACGGCATCGTGCAGCGGCCCGACCATCCGCGGATGCAGGATCTCCACCGCGTCGAGGACCCCTACTCCTACCTCGACCGGCTCACGCTCCCCAAGTACATCGTCAACGGCAGCGGCGACCAGTTCTTCCTCCCCGACTCGTCGCGTTTCTACTACCACGACCTCGAGGGGGAGAAGCACATCCGCTACGTCCCCAACACCGATCACGGCGTGGACGGCTCCCTCGACGCCGTGACGAGCATCGTGGCCTTCTACCAGATGCTCATCGCGGGCAAACCGCGCCCCGATCCGGCATGGACGTTCGAGGCCGACGGCTCGATCCGCGTGACGAGCCCCGTGGCGCCGCAGATGGTCACGTTGTGGCAGGCCCACAATCCCACCGCCCGCGACTTCCGCGTCGACACCATCGGCAAGACGTGGACGAGCACCCCCCTGGAGGCGGCTGCCGACGGGTCGTGGGTCGGCCGGCCGAAGCGCGCCGAGAAGGGCTGGACGGCGGCGTTCGTCGAACTGGCCTACGACTCGGGCGGGCTGTTCCCCTTCAAGGTCTCGACGGCGGTGCGCGTCACCCCCGATACCCTTCCCTTCGACGGCCTCGACCAGAAGCAACTCCCCTGGGAGGGGGAACCGGGCTTCGTGCGCCCCGTGCCGCCGGCGACTGCCGGCGCGGAGTGACGGCCCCGGGCTGCACTGGGCTGCCCCCGGGCTGCACTGGGCTGATTCGGGCTGCACTGGGCTGATTCGGGAACCGACCTGGGCTGATCCGGGAACCGACCTGGGCTGATCCGGGGCACCACCGGTGGGCCGGTCGGCCGCCTCACTCGGCGCCGATGAAGCCGTGGTGGCGGGCCATCCAGTAGGGGAGGAGGAACACAGTCCCGCTGGCCAGCTCGCGGCCGTCGCCGCCGGTGTCGAGCCGCCACGGGTCGTGGTTGAAGTGGGCGAAGAACCGTTCGTCCACGGGGAGCACCTTGCCGTCGAAGCGCAGGCCGCGGGCCACGGTGTCGGGCCGATCGAGGTCGATCGACTGCTGGGGGGGGAGCCGCACGATGTCGGCGCGGTGGGCGTTGGCGTGCGGCCACGAGCAGCGGTCGAGGGGCAGCCGGCGCAGGCTGTCGAGCGTGTCTTCGAGCCAGTCGCCGCCGGGCTGGAGCGCCGGGGCCACGTCGGCCAGGGGCGCCGCGGCCCCGGCGTAGGCCACGTGGAAGAAGGGGTTGCGCTCCGGTTGCTCGAGGAGCCAGTAGCCGTGGAAGGAGGCGAGGTAGCGGCGGCGCAGATCCGGCTCCGGCGTGTACTTCACCAGGTGGTACAGGCTCATGAACGCCATCTCGTCGTCCGACTGGTTGCCGGAGCCGATCCCGCGCTGCACCTTGGGCACCATGGCGTTGGCGTCGTAGGCGTGATCGCGCCGCAGGGTGGCGGCGGCGGCGGCGTATTTACCGTCGCCGGTGACGTGGGCGGCGATCGCCAGGTAGGCGAGGATGCTCACGGAGTTGAGCCCGCGTTCCACGCTCCAGCGCGGGTCGTGGTTGAGGGCCGCGGGACCGTAGACCCCCCAGCGCGTCGGCAGCCCGTCGTGATCGACGAGGGCCAGATCGTGGTCGAGGAGGTGGTCGGTGAGCCGGGCGACGACGGTCGCCACCCGCGCCCGTTCCTCCGGGGTGGCGGCCACGAGGTCGTGGTACAGCGCCAGGAAGAAGTAGTGGCCGTCGAGCTCGTCGGAGCTGGTGTCGGCCTTCCACCACCACCGGCCGTCGGCCGAGCGCGGCCAGCGCGGGAGGAGCACCTTCCAGCGCGGGTCGGGCCCGCTGCGGAGCTGCCGGTCGCGCTCCGCCTGGCCGACGTTGGGATCGGAATCGGTGCCGGGGAGCACGGTCCGCGCGGGGAACCCCGGCGGCGGGGCGTGGGCTCCCCCCTGGGTCACGTCCTGGAGGAAGGCGAGGGCCCGGAAAACCCCCTCGGCCCGGCGCCGCGCCCCGGGGTCGGCGGTGACGGCGAAGGCGAAGCACTCGGCGGCCCCGTACATCGCCGTCCACAGGCCGTCGTTGTCGCTGTCGACCTGCCGGGCCGTGGCGGGATCACCGGGCACAGCGAGCACGGCCGAAGCGACGAAGCCCTGCTCGGTGCGGCGGATCGAGCGCTCGATCCCCTCCTCGTAGATGGCCGCCTTTTCGGTGAACGTGAGAAGGCGCGGCTCGATCCGGCCCAGCCCCCCGTCGGTGGCCAGCCAGACGGTGCCGTCGGCCGCCACCGCGACGTCGTGGACGTCGTCGCCGGGCAGCCAGCGTGGTCCCTGCCGGTAGGCGAACGCGGCGTCGCGATATCGCACCGCACCAAGGCGCGATCCGAACCAAACACTGCCGTCGGCCCCGGCGGCGCACCGCGACAAGTCGGTCACCGGCACCCCCTCCCGACCGGTGAAAAACAACCATGCGCCCGCAGCCCGACGGATGATCCCCGCCGCCGTGGTGCACCACAGGTGGCCACCCCGATCAAAACACACGCCACGGACGTCGGCGGTGGTCCACAGGCGCCCCTGCGGATCGGCCGGCCGCAGCGGCTGCCAGGCACCGGAGCGGTCGCGCTCGAAGAGGCCGCGGTCGGTGGCCACGGCGATGAGCCCGTCGGCACGCCGGGCCACCTGGCGGACGTCGAGTCCGGGTTCGAGCCCCACGAGCTCGCCCGCATCCCGGGCCGGATCACCCACCCCCGCAGAGGGGATCACGTTCCAGCGACCGTTTTCCAGCCGCCATGCCACGTCGCCGCCCACTGCCAGCATGCCACCATCCGGCGACGCGAAAAGCCGCAGCGGTTTGAATCCCGGGGGAAGTCCGGGAAGTGGATGGCGGTGCCCGGGCACCTCCTGGATGAAACGGCCATCACGCGGTGAAGGCCCCTCGGCCCACGCCCACCCGGCGGCGATGCCGAGAAACCATGCCCCATAGCCCCACCACACCTCGCGCCAGCCGCGTGCCACCATGGTTTCGTTTCCCCGTTGCCGAGCACCCGGTCGGGCCGGGTGGTCATCCTCGTTCACACCGCGCGACACCTTCCCTGTTGGATTGCAGCCGCGGGACCTCTTCCGTATGATCGACTCTTGGGGTTCGGGGGATGCATCCGCTGCGGTCGCGGTGCAGGGAACTGTGTACAGGTTTCCACGTACGGGTTTTTCCGCGTACAGGTTTCCACGTACCGACTTGCCAACCGGATGCTTTGTACCTCGATGGCCTTCCACAGGGGGCGGTGGGCATCTTGTGGTGGGAGGGCCGCGCGGACGCAAGTTGCTGATTCCCCGGTGTCAACCGCACGGTGGTGGCCGATCCTGAAAACCCTGCCTCCTGCCCGACCAGCCAGGTGTGTGATCGATCGTCCCAGGCGAACGTATTCATCCCGTGTTCGATTCCGTTTCATTCCCTGTCCGTCCCTATCCGTATGGAGAGGAGCCTCGTCATGATCCGGTCTCTTCGGCATCCTGATCATCGCTCACGCCAGGGCTTCACCCTGGTGGAGCTGCTCGTCGTCATCGCCATCATCGGCACGCTGGTCGGTCTGCTGTTGCCCGCCGTGCAGGCGGCCCGCGAGGCGGCCCGGCGGTCGAGCTGCAGCAACAACCTCAAGCAGATCGGGCTCGCTTTCCACAACTGCGAAAGCACCTACAAGTCGGTGCCCGCCTGGGCCCTCCACTTCTCGACCGCCGACGGGGCGGCCCTGAACCCCGCCAACCCCTACTTCAACGTCGGTACCAGCGACACCCGTCGCGGGTTCAGTGCCCTCGGGCAGATGCTCCCCTTCGTCGAGGGTACGGCCCTCTACAACCTCTTCGACATGAAGCGGTCGCTGATCGATCCGAAGAATCTGCCGGCCCCGTGGCCGGGTGGGGCCCTGCCCGCCTCGGCCCGCTCGCCGATCCCGTTGTTCATCTGCCCATCGACGCCGGACGGGGTTCCCTCGGAATACGGCCAGTACCTCGGCCCCCTCGGCTGCCCGACCCCTTACTTCATGCCGCGGACCGACTATGCCCCGCCGCGCGGACTGCACTCGAGCCTCGCCGCCTGTGCCGGCCTCCCGGCGACGAACACCCAAAACGGCATGCTCGGCGTGTCCGATGCCGACTGCTCGGGGATGAACTGCCCGACGCTCGAAAAGCAGCGGCGCGTGAAGTTCGCGGCGGTGCAGGACGGCCTCTCCAAGACCTTCCTGATGGTGGAGATCGCCGGCAAGCAGAACCGTTACTTCAACAACAAGCTCGTCCCGACCAACATCTACAGCGGCACCCCCTACTTCCTCAACTCGTTCTTCGGGGACTGGAACACCTCCCGCTACATCTACGGCTACAGCGGTGCCGACGCCAACAACCCGCAGACGACGGGATGCTCGGCGATCAACGTGTTCAACGAGAACGGCATCTACTCGTTCCACCCGGGCGGGGCGATGACCCTCCGGGGTGACGGGTCGATCTTCTTCATGACCGCCGATGCCGCCGCCAACATCGTCGCTGCCGCGGTGACCCGCGACGGCGCCGAGAACGTGAGCATGGACTGAGGTGATCCTCCGGCGATCGCCCGGTGCCGTGTCACCTGACGGATGCCACTCCGCCAGATGATCACGTCTGCCGCACACCCGCCCGGTGGGCCCCTGCCCACCGGGCGGTGTCGTCGGCTCCGGAGTCGTCGTTTCCCCCGGCTGAACTCCCGACACCGTTCCTGCCCTGCATTCACTCGAGCGAGCACTCCCATGGCCTGGCAGTCGGTCGATTCGTCGAGATCCCACTCCGGTCGCGCCCGCGCCGTTCACCTGCCACACCAGCGTGCGGTGGCGATCCTCGTGGCTCTCGTCACGCTCTCGCTCCCCCTGACCGGCTGCGGGAAGCAGGGTGAGGCGCTGTATCCGGTGAAGGGGCGGATCACGGTCGACGGCAAGCCGGCCGATGGCGCCGTGCTCCTCTTTCATCCGGAAGCGGGCGGGCAAGTGAGCAGCGCCACGGCCGATTCGAGTGGCGCCTTCGCCTGCGTCCACAACACGAAGCCGGGGATCCCGGCCGGGAAGTACAAGGTCACCGCCAACTGGCCCGACCCCGCCAAGCGCAACGCCGCCGGAACGGCGATGGGACAGACGCCCGACATCCCCGACCTGCTCCAGGGGAAGTTCGCCATGCGCGACCGCTCGACGGTCACGGTCGAGGTCACACCGAAGACCACAGAACTGCCGCCGATCGAGCTCTCGACCTCGGGAGCGAAGTGACCCGGGGGCGACCGGCAAGTCGCTCACCAAGTCCCGAGGGCAGCGTGGAGCGCCCGCCAGCCGACCAGGTGGATCACTGCGGCCACGAGGCACAGCCACGGCGCGGGCAGGGTCAGCCACGCCGTGAGGCGGCCCGCCAGCCGGTCGAGCACGGCGAGAACGGCCCACACGAGCGTCGTGCCCAGCGCCGCCTGCCAGCCGCACGCCGCCCCCCACAGGGCCAGCGCCGCGG
>RFRL01000073.1 GCA_009924545.1 Planctomycetia bacterium
GTCGCGGACCAGTTCGGCGTCGAGCCGCAGCCGGCGCTGCCGGGCGAAGTGCTCGTTGTGCGGATCGGCCGCCACCTGTGCCGGCGTCTCCACCGACGCCAGCCGGTAGGCCCGGGAGGAGAGGATCAGGCGGTGGAGGGCCTTGAGGCTCCAGCCCCGCTGCCGCACCTCCACCGCCAGCCAGTCGAGCAGTTCGGGGTGCGACGGCGGCGTGCCCATGAGGCCGAAGTCGGCGTCGGTCTCGACGAGCCCCCGGCCGAAGTGCCGCTGCCACACCCGGTTCACCAGCACGCGCGCCGTGAGCGGGTTCTCGGCGCTCACCAGCCACCGCGCCAGGTCGAGGCGCGTGGCCCGCGTGGCGTTCGTATCGAGCGGCGGCAGGACCGCCGGCGTGCCCGGCTCGACCGCGGCGGCCGGCCGGGTGAAATCCCCCTGCACGAAGATCCGCGACGTGCGCGGCGCAGGCAATTCCTCGAGGACGAGCGTCGTCGGACCGCCCGTGACACGGCCGTCGAGATCGACGAAGCGCTCGTTGAGTGCCCGGAACTCCTGGTCGCCGGCGCCGATCCCGGCCGCCACCAGCACGCGGCGCTTGTCGGCCGAGCGTTTCCCCGGCTCCACCTCGAGGGCCGCCGCCGCCTCCTTGGGGAGGGCCTTTCGCGACGCCTCGTCGAGACTCGCTTCCCACGCGGCGAGCGCCTCCTGCCGCGCGGCGACGAAGGCATTCACCGCCGCTCGGGCGGCGTCGCGCTCGGCTGCGAGGGCCACCGGATCGACCCCCGGCGCCACCACCTTCAGCTTCGGCTCGGCCTGGTCGTTGAAGAAGGCGAAGAGCCGGTAGTAGTCGCGCTGGCTGACCGGATCGAACTTGTGATCGTGGCACTGGGCGCACCCCACGGTGAGGCCGAGCCACACCACGCCGGTCGTGGCCACCCGGTCGAACACGCTCTCGATGCGGTACTGCTCCTTGTCGACACCCCCCTCCTCGTTGATCTGCGTGTTGCGGTGGAAGCCCGTGGCGATGCGCTGCGCCTGCGTGGCTCCGGGGAGGAGATCACCGGCGAGCTGCTCGATCGTGAAGGTGTCGAAGGGCATGTCGGCGTTGAACGCGTCGACCACCCAGTCGCGCCACGGCCAGATCTCGCGCGGGGCGTCGATCGAGTAGCCGTTGCTGTCGGCGTAGCGGGCCAGGTCGAGCCAGCCGCGCGCCTGCCGCTCGCCGTAGTGCGGGCTGGCGAGGAGCCGGTCGAGCGCCGCCGTCCACGCCGCCTCGGGGTCGGCCGCCCACGCGGCGAGGAACGCGTCGAGCTCGGCGGGGGTCGGCGGCAGTCCGGTGAGGTCGAGGCTGGCGCGGCGGAGGAGGGTCTCGGGTGCCGCCTGGGGCCCGGGCGCGAGCCCCTGCTCCCGCCACAAGGCGGCGAGGAAGCGATCGACCGGGTGGTCGAACCCGGCCACCTCCGGCGGCGCCACCTGCACCGGCGGGCGGAACGCCCAGTGGCTCTCATAGGGCGCACCGGCGGCGATCCACCGCGCGAGGAGATCCTTCTCTGCGGCGGAGAGCGTGCGGCCGGAGTGCGGCGGGGGCATGACGAGGTCGGGGTCGGTGGCCACGAGGCGGCGCACCAGTTCGCTGGCGTCGGGGGCCCCCGGCACGATCGCCCGGGCGCCGGAGTCGAGGGCTGCGGTGGCCCCGTCGGCCGTGTCGAGCCGCAATCCGGCCTGGCGGCTTTCGGCGTCGAACCCGTGGCACGCGAAGCAGTTGGCGGCGAGGATCGGGAGCACCTCGCGGGAGAACGCCGGCGCGGCAGGCTCCGCGGCCCTGGCCCGTGCGTTCATGGCCCCGCCCGAGACCGCAGCCAGTCCGGCGACGGTCATCCACCAGCCCGGCCTACGGAAGCGGGGAGCCATGGCCTGAAGTATAGACTCCTCCACCGCCGCGACCCGTCCGGGCGTGCGGCGAGGGCGAACCGCTACCGGCCGACCGTGATGGCCCGACCACCATCGACGGCTGCTGGCCGGCTCCGCCCACCGGTTCTCGACGGTTCCCAACGGTTCTCACCGGCTCGTCGCCCGGGCGGTCAGCTCGTCCGCGAGGTGCGGCAGCGACACCTGGGTGGCACCGCCCGGCAGCGCCCGTCGCGGGCCTTCGAGGGTGACGACCAGGAGCGGGTCGAGGGGGGTGACGGCCTTCCCCACGCCGGCGGGAACGACGGCGGTGAGCGCCGCCTGCGTGCCGAGTTTGGCTTCGATCGGCACCCACACCGGCCCCCGGTGCACGGTCTCCAAGCGCACGAGGAAATCGAGCTCCTCGCCGTCGCGGGTGCGCCACAGGAAGACCTCCATCCCCAGGAGGCGATGGTCGCGGCAGCGCACCAGTTCCGCGAACACCGCCGTCTCGAACAGGGGCCCGATCTGCGGGCTCACCAACAGCGGCTCGAGGCTCCGCCAGCCCTGCAGGCGCACGGCCACCCCGACGTCGAGGAGGTACACCTTCGGCGCCTTCACCAGGCGCTTGTTCAGATTCGTGGCGTAGGGCCGCGCCAGGGCCAGCACGTTGTTTTCCTCGAGGAGTGTGATCCACTCGCTGACCGTCGCCCCCTTGACCCCCGCCTGCTGGCCGATGTCGGAGGCGTTGAGCAACTGCCCGGTGCGGGCTGCCAGCAGGCCGAGGAACGTGCGGAACGCCCGCAGCTTCGCCACGCCGGCAGTCGCGGCGACGTCCTTCTCGATGAACGTGCGGACGTGGTCGTCGAGGTAGCGCACCGGGTCGAGCGCGCGGTTGGCGTGGAGCTCCGGCCAGCCACCGCGCGTGAACAACTCCCGGGGCCCGATCCCGGCGCGATCGAGCTCGGCGGCGGAGAGCGTGTGGAGGTGGAAGTAGTTCGCCCGCCCCGACAGCGACTCCTTCGCCGCGCGATCGAGCTGGGTGGCGTTCGACCCCGTGACCCACACCGGCGGGATCGGCCGTCCGGCCCGCCGGGCGGCGTCGATGCGCAACTTGAGCTCGCCGAGAAGGCCGGGGGCCTGCTGGATCTCGTCGATGAGCATCGGTCGGGCGTCGGGCCCGAGGACGACGGACGGTTCACGCTCCGCCAGCGACCGGGTCTGGGTGTCGTCGAGGGCGATGTCGAGCACGGGCCCGGTGGCCCCGGCAGAGACGAGCCGGTGACCGAGCGACGTCTTCCCGGACTGGCGTGGTCCGATCAGGATCCGCACGGGGAGCGCCCGCGCGGCGACAAAAAACCGCTCGAAATCCCTTTCAAACCACATGATCGGCTATTTTACGTTGCCAACGTAAAATAGCCAAACAAGGCCGAGTGTCGCC
Organism: Planctomycetia bacterium; assembly: GCA_009924545.1. Lineage (GTDB taxonomy): Bacteria > Planctomycetota > Planctomycetia > Pirellulales > UBA1268 > F1-20-MAGs016. Next base: position 3,326 of record RFRL01000073.1, read on the forward strand.
GACTATCCGGAGCCGTGGCGGTTGGCCAGAACCATCGTCACAGGTCGCGCCCCTACCGTGCGTCCTCGCACGAGGGAGTGGGCTGCATCACCGGAGTGGGCTGCATCACCATCACGACGCGGAAGCCGATCGACGGATCGCTCGACGCCGCCGCCGTGGTGGTTCGCAGCGACCCTTTCCCGGATTCCTCAGGTGGCCACACGGCGCCCGGTTTCCGCAGCACCGGCTGCGTCACTCCCACCCCTTCCTGCGCCCGCGGATCGATGATCCGACCGGTGGCTCGCACGTCACCCACGTCGAGTCGCCCACTCACCCATTCCCAGACGGGCTGCCTGGCGGCGACGCCCGGCCGAAGGGCACCGACCGGCTGACCACCCAGCTCATCGTCGCTGGGCTCGGATCGGCCCTGGTCCGCAGCGTGGCCACCCGGGGTCGCGCCTTGCAGATCCGTTGCCGAACCGGTCGCCCGCGATGCGACGCTCGTGACACCATGGATCCACTCCGCTTCGCTCGGCATCCGATAGACACGGCCCGCGGCCCGCTCTTCCGGCAGGTCGGTCAGCCGACGGCAGAACTCCTCCGCCTCGGCCCAGGTGCGCGAATGCATCGGGGCGTCGTCCGCGAAAGCGACGGGCACGCGCGGGGATGCGTTCGCTGCCGTATCGACGCCGTCGGGACCAGCTTCGCCCAACTCCCCCGTGCTCCCCATCACCCGCTTCCACTGGGCGAACGTCACCGGTGCGAGCCCCACGAAAAACGGCCCGGTGATCGTCACGTCGATCGCGGCAGGACTGGCAGGCTCATCGCGATCGATGACCACCTGGCCTCCAGCAACCAGCGCGAACTCCATCCCGATCGAGTTGTGCACCGGCAGGAGGGCCTCGATCGACGCCGCCGGCAAGGCTGCCACCGCAGCGACCGGCAGCGACGCCACGAACTCTGCACCAAGCGCTTGCAGCCGCGTCCCCGTCAGCACCTCCGTCAACCACGACCCCGAACCGGGCGCGAGGCACCTGGCGAGGGAGTCGGCCTCGGTCGCCGCCGCCCAGTCCTCGTCCGTCACGGCACGCTCGAAGCGGGCTTGGCAGCTGTCGAGGGCGACAGCCAGGAGGGGCGCGGCTTCAATTTCCTGCAACGCCGCAACTGCCGCGTCACGATCGATCGCCAACGCGTCGAACACGGCAACCGCGGCCGCCGCGACGGCACCCGCGGGCAGGCGTTGCAGCCCTGACGCGACGCGGATGGCAGCCCCGTCGGGCTCGGCGAGCGCCGCGATGCGCTCGGGCGGAGCACCGCACAGCTTGGCACAATGCAGGGCCTCGTTCGCGGCGTCCCGATCCCCGCGGAGCATGCTCTCCTCGGCGAAATGCAGCCACAGCCACCGGACGACGACGTCGCCATGATTCCGCGCGAACATCGGGTCGTTCCTGAGGTGCCGGACAGCGGTCCGCAGACCCTCGCGGTCGAGCCGCGACACACAGCCACGGGCGAACGTCAGCCACGCCTGACGGAACGGTATGATCCTGTCCCGACGATCGTCGAATTGCCGACTGTCGAGGATCAGTGTCGACAGCGGCTTCGGCATCTTGCTCCGGCGGGTGGTGAGGAGCTCGTGCGCCACGAGCATCTCGTCGAGACGCCCCTCTTTCGAGCAGCGCATCATCCGGCGGATCCAGCCACCCACCAGTTCGTTGAGGACCGCCGTACAGTCGGCAGCAAGCGCTGGCAGCGGCTTCGCTGCCAGGCTTCTGTCAAGGCTTTCAAACGTGTACGTCGCCGGTTCCAGTCGATCGGCATCGATGTCGGCGCGGATCTCGGCCAGGATCGCTCGGACCCGCCCTTCCTCCGCCCGCGGATCGTCCGGCAGCCGCTCGACAGCCGCCGCCACCAGATCATCGGCGGAGAGACCGTCGTTGACGGGATAGGGTTCGGCCGGCCTCCACCATGCGGCCGCCCCGGCGACGAGAAACCCCGTCCCGAGCGCCGTGCCGGCGAGGATCACACCCAGGGCAATGACTCGCCGGACGGCACGACGCTTCGCGGCAGGAACGACCGACGTCGCCAAAGCAGCGTCGGCGACAATTGCCCCGTCGGCGACGGGCGACCGGTCGACACGCCCCGGCAGGTCGGGCCGGGAGTCGGGGTCGGAACCTGCGGACCGTTCATCGGGCATGCGCCACCTCCGCCGCGTGCGGGCGACGTTCGCGCCCCGTGGCTTGACCACTCCGCTGGGGGAAATAGTACCAGAGACCCCTCGCCGGGCCCACCAAAGGGGTCGACCCTGGTTCGCAAGCCGCTCGAGCCCCGGCGGAGCGTGGCTGGTGTTTTCCGCCCGTGCCGGACAGGTCGCGGCAGCGCACGCCTCACGGCTGCCAGAACGTCGATTCCGGATTGGCCCGGTAGGCGATCGCCATCTCCGGGGTCTCCACGCGCCGCCCGCCGGCGACCAGCGACTCGACCCCCGCGACCACCATCCCCGAGGTGAGCAGCGTCCGCTCCACCGGATAGGGCGCCTGGCCGGTGAGGATCATCTCCTCGATGTGCCGCACCAGCGGCGTGAAGAAGTCGGCCGTCGCCGCCCCCCACGTGGGCATCGGCAGGACCATCTGGCAGGAGATCGTTTCCTCGGTGTCGGCCCGGCGACCGGCGTAGTTGAAGTCGCGGATCGGTGCCAGCAGGACCGTGGTGCGGAACCCGTCGGCATGCTCGACGAGATAGCCGGTGGAGTTGGCGCACGCCGTGCGGGCCCAGTCGAAGCTCACCGGCGCCGTGGGGTAGCCACCTTCCACCGGGAGGTTGTGGCTCCGTGCCAGCGCCGCCACGATCAGTTCGCGCGTCACCTGCCGGTCGGGGGCGGCGAGGGCCTCCCAGAGCCGCTCGCCGCGCAGGGCCTGCACCGCCACGATGCCCGCCTCCCCCCCTTTCCGTCGCTCCGACATGCACTGCGCCGTCTCCAGGCCGTGGAAGTCGTAGCTGTCGGGGCCGCCGTAGGCCACGCACACGCTCTCCACGAGCGGTGCGTCGAGCGGCATGTCGAGCGCGGGCTCCCGGAGCGTGACCGGCAGCGACGATCCGGCATGGAGCGGGAAGCCGAGGCGCCGGGAGTCTTCCACCATCTCCAGGCACTCCCGCCACGTGGTCGAGAGGTGCTTGTCCATGAACACCGGCACGGCCCGCCCCGACGACTCGAAGATCTTCACGCACTCCTTGAACCAGCGGTAGCGCGGGTAGCGCGTCTGCCCGGTGGCCGTGCGCGGATACTCCCCGTGCTCGGCGATGATCACCACGCCGTCCACGGCGAGTGTGCCGGTGCCGAGGGTGAGGGCGTCGGCCACGTTCGGCCGGAGCGTGAGGCCGTATTTCTGGGCGCGGCCGCGCGCCAGATCCTTTCTCGGCCAGTCGGGGAACTGGTCGACATAGAGCCCCGCCACCTCGACGCGCGGCGCCTCCCACCCGCCGCGCCAGGCGTAGCCCAGCGCCAGCCGGTCGAGGAAGTGCTGGGAGTGGGAGTGCTCGAAAACCACCGTACCGAGGAAGGCGATCCGCGGTCGCGCGGGCGCTGCCTGCGCAGCCAGCGGCAGGGTCGCCACGCCGGTGGCCGCGAGGGCTCCGGTGGAGAGGAATCGGCGGCGGGACAGCGACGACACGGAGCTGCGCGGCACAGGGCACCTCGACGGAAAAAGGGGCACGGAAGCGACGGGCACACGACAGCGGCGATCAGGCCGATCGATCGGGCTCGGGGGCAGCGAGCGGTGGATCATCCTCCGGCCATACGAGCGCCCAGGCGGCCAGGGCGACGAGCGTGACGGCGCCGGCTGCGGCCAAGCCCACGGAAAACGAGTGGGTCTGGTCGGCCAGCCGGCCGAACGGTTTCTGGAACCAGGCGGAGGCGACCCAGGCCACGAAGCTCGCCACTCCGGTGACGAGCCCCTGGCGCGAGCGTGAGATGTCCTGCGTGAAGGAGTAGTAGATGGGGAACATCCCCAGCGCTCCCGCCCCCGCCACGAGGAGCGCTGCCAGGAGCACGGGCCCGGCCGAAAGCCACGGCATCGCCACCAGCCCCAGGCAGGGCACGCAGCACAGGGCGAAGGTGGCGACGCGCGACCACTTCACCGACCACCCGCGGCCGGCGAGGCGCCACGCCAGCCAGCCGGAAGCGATGCAGCCCACGTCGGACATGGCGAACCAGCCGGCGGTGAACCACAGCGTGGTCGCCTCGGAGTAGCCATGCTCCTCTTGGAGGATCTTCGGGATCCAGGCGCGGAGGATCTGCCACACCGTGTTGATCACCGTCACCACCACGAGCACGGCCACCAGCTTGCGACCCAGCCCCACGAAGCGCCCGGCGCGCGGTTCGCCGGTGGGCGGGGCAGCAGGCTGCACGAAGTCGGCGGCCCGGGTCGTGGCCAGCCAGCCCACGATCCACAGCGTGCCGACGAGCCCCACGATCTGGAAGGCGAAGCGCCACGACTGCCCCTGGCGCACCAGCAGCCACCAGATCACCAGCGGTGTGACGATCGAGCCGATCGACGTGCCGCTCTGGAGGATGCCGTTGCCCAGGGCCCGGCCGCGCTTGCTGAGGAGCGCCTGCGTGGTCTTGAGGGCACAAGGCCAGTGGGCCGCCTCGCAAAAACCGAGCAGGCCGCGGCAGACGAGCAACTGGTCGTAGTCGGCGGCGAACCCGGTGGCGAACCCCACGGCCGACCAGGCCAGCAGCGCCGCCGGATAGAGCCAGCGCACGCTCACCCGATCGGCGAGGACGCCGAACACGAGCGACCCGGCCGCGAAGGCATACCCGAACCACTCCTCGAGCCGGCCATACTGCTCGTTGGTGAGGTCGAACTCGCGCGTCAGCCGGACGGCGACGTTGGCCAGCGTCTGCCGGTCCATGTAGTTGATCGCCGAGGCGAGGAGGAGCAACCCCGCGATCGCCGCCACGCGGCGTTCGAGCGGCGGCCCTGCTGTTTTGCCGCCGCCGAGCATGTCAGCCCTCCCACGACCGGCCGTCCCAGCGGACGACGCGGTCGAGCCAGGCGCCGAGGTCGGCGGCGAAGAGGGCGAGGAGCCGTTCCCCCTTCTCCGCCGTGGCCAGGTGCGGGGAGCCGATGTGGCCAGGCACGGTGCGCTCCCGGGTGATCCAGGCGCGGCTGCCGGGGAGGAAGGGATTGCCGAAGGGCACCTCGGCGAGGGCGGTGTGCGGCTTCACCAGGTCGGGCCGCAGCCGCAGCACCATCGACGTCTCCCACTCGCAGGCGTGCCCCATCTCGCGCTGGTGGAACGACGGGTCGTGCTCCCAGGGGCGCGTGCCGAGGCCCCAATACGTCGTGAAGGCGAGGAGCAGGTCGTCGCGCGTGCGGTGCCGTTGTCGGACCTCGAACAGCGCCTGCTTGGCGGGCACGTCGTTGCCACCGTGGCCGTTGACGACGACGATCCGCCGGAACCCGTGGGCGAGCCAGTTCTCCACGAGGTCGCCGACGAGGTCGAGCCACGTGCGCGGCGCCGCGGAGAGCGTGCCGGGGAAGTCGAGGTGGTGATGGGAATTGCCCAGCCACTGGAGCGGGCAGAAGAGCACGCGCGGGTCGAGTTCCGCGGCGGTGCGGCGCACGATCTCGCCGAGGAGCAGGCTGTCGGTGACCACCGGCAGGTGATGGCCGTGCTGTTCGACGGCCGCCACCGGGATCACCACCGGCGTGTCGCGCGACAGCGCGGCGACCTCCGGCCACGTCATGTCGACAAGCTGCATGCGCCGGGTCTCCCTCGCGGCCCTGCCCGGGGTCACCCGCCGCGGGCGCTCCCGATCAGTGGACTCCGCGAAACAACGAACACGACCGAGCCATCCGGGATCCTCGCGAGTGCGCTTTCAGCACATCGCCACCCAGCCTTGCGTGTGCATCTGCATCAGGACCCGCGAAGCCCCTCCGCCGTCGCCCTCGCATCGGCCCGTCACCCGCGGTCGCGGGTTGATGCGAGGGCAGAGGCGCGAGGGGCGCCCCCTCTGTCGAGCCTGAGCGGAGGCTTGTCGGCATCATGCATCCGGGGAAAGGCGCCACGGACCAAACAACCCTTCAACAACGACGGCCGGTCACTTGCCCGGAAGCTCGCGGATGAAGACGTTGCGCCAGCGGATCTCGCCGCCGTGGGTCTGGAGCTGGATCGGCCCCTTCGCCGGCACGGCCACGGCGCGGTCGTAGTAGTTCTCCATCTTGGCCTTCTCCACCACGGGCTGGCCGTTGAGCCACACGCTCACCACGTCTCCCTCCATCACGATGCGGAAGGCGTTCCACTCGCCGAAGGGTTTGTCGGCACGGACGAGCGGATCCTTGCCCGGGGCCCCCTTGGAGTTGTTCCACAGGCCGCCCGAGCCCTTCGCCTTGCCGAGCCCCTGCGGATCGTCTTCCGTGGAGTCCCAGATCTGCACCTGGGGCACGCCGCGCAGGTAGATCCCCGAGTCGGCCTTGGGGACCGTCTTGTATTCGACGAGGAGTTCGAAGTCGCCGTAGTCCTTCTCGGTGGTGGCGTAGGCGCCGAAGCCGTCGTTGACCAGTTCGCCGTTCTCGACGATCCAGTGCGGCTTGCCGGTGGCGGCGTTCACTTCGAGGAGGCTCCCCTTGGCGTCGGGGGCGGTCCACTTGCGGATCTGCTCGGCCCGATCGGCGTCGCTCATCGCCAAGAGCTTGCGGTGGTCGAACGTCGTCCCGCCGCGCCAGCCGGCGAGATCCTTGCCGTTGAACAGCGCCGTGAACCCCGGCGGCGGGTCGTCGGCACGCGCGCTGGTGCCGACGACGATGCCCGTGAAAACCAACACCAGCCGGATGATGCCGTGCCGCATGGCTGTCCCTTTCAATGGATCCGTGGTCGGGGCCGTGACGGGCCCGCGCACCGGGTGCCGGCCATCACGCCGCAACCCGTTGGCCGCGGCGGGAAGTGTGCCACACGCGCTCGGCCGGCTCAAAGCCCCACGGATGGACTTTCCTGGGGCGGAGCCCACCGAGATAGAATCGCGGCCGGCGTCGAACCCTGGCTCCCGAGGCCGCCATGCCCGCCACACCATGCTCCCGCACCGGTCACGCCCGCCGCGCGGCGGGGGTGGCGCTCCTGCTGGTGGTGACCACGCTCGCCGGCAACGCCAGCCGGTGGGCAGGTGGCCCCGGATCGCGAAGCGCGACCGCGTGGGCCGCTGAAGCCGCCCCTGCAGGTGCCACCCCGGCAGCGGCTGCCCCACGGTTCGAAGCCGACATCCGCCCGCTGCTGCGGGCCCATTGCCTCGACTGCCATGGGGCGGAGGAGAAGGCGGAGGGGGGCCTCGATCTGCGGCTGGCGCGGTTCATGGCCCGCGGGGGCGACTCGGGGCCGGCGCTGGTGCCGGGCGACCCCGCCGGGAGCCTCGTCGTGGCCCGGATCCGCGCTGGGGAAATGCCTCCCGGAAACGTCAAGGTGACCCCCGCGGAGCTGGCCACGCTCGAGCGCTGGATAGCGGCCGGCGCCCCCACCGCGCGGCCGGAGCCCGAAAGCCTGCCGCCGGGTCTGGGCATCACGCCGGAAGAGCGGGCCTGGTGGGCGTTCCAGCCGCTCGTCCGCCCCCCCGTGCCGGAGGTGCGGCACCCGGAACTGGTGACGACGCCTGTCGACGCCTTCGTGCTCGCGCGGCTCGAGCGCGAGGGGCTGTCGTTCGGGCCCCCCGCCGACCGGGCCACGCTCATCCGCCGCGCGTCGTTCGACCTGCTCGGCCTGCCGCCCACGGCCGAGGAGGTGGAGGCGTTCGTCGCCGATCCCGATCCGCACGCGTTCGACACCCTCCTCGAACGGCTCCTCGCCTCGCCCCACTACGGCGAGCGCCAGGGGCGTCACTGGCTCGATGCCGCCGGTTACGCCGACTCCGCGGGGGCCAACCAGGACGACACCCGTCGCCCCCACGCCTGGAAGTACCGCGACTGGGTGATCCGCTCCCTCGGCGCCGACATGCCGCTCGACCGGTTCCTCGTCGAGCAGCTCGCCGGCGATGAACTGGTGCCACCGCCCCACGCCAACCTCGACGCGGCCGCGATCGACCGCCTCACGGCCACCGGCTTCCTGCGCATGGCGGCCGACGGCACGGCAGGCGCCGCCGATCCCGAGGCAACGCGCAACGCCGTGGTCGCCGACACGCTGTCGATCGTGTCAAGCGCGCTTGTCGGCCTGACGGTGAACTGCGCCCAGTGCCATGACCACCGCTACGACCCGATCCCGCAGGCCGACTACTTCGCCCTCCGCGCCATCTTCGATCCGGCCCTCGACTGGCAGGCGTGGAAGACGCCCCAGGAGCGGCTCGTGTCGCTGTTCACCGACGCCGACCGGGCCCGCTGTGCCGAGATCGAGGCCGAGGCGGTGGTGGCCCAGAAGGAGGTCGACACGAAGCAGGCCGCGGCGCTGGCCAAGGCCCTCGAGCAGGAGCTGGCGAAGCACCCGGAGGACCTGCGCGACCGGCTCCGCGCCGCCGCCACCACGGCCGCGAAGGACCGGACTCCCGAGCAGGTGCAGCTCCTCACCGAGCGCCCCAGCGTCGACATCACCCCGGGCGTGCTCTACCAATACGACCAGGCCGCCGCCGACGAATTGAAAAAGCTCGCCGAGGGGGTGGCCGCCATCCGGGCGAAAAAACCGGTCGAGGACTTCCTCCACGCCCTCACCGAGCCCCCCGGCCACCAGCCGGTGACGCGCATCTTCCACCGCGGTGACCACCGCCAGCCGAAGGGGGAGGTGGCCCCGGCCGATCTCCAGGTCACGGGCCCGGAAGGGGAGACGGCGATCGCCCCCGACGATTCGGCGCTCCCCACCACCGGCCGGCGCCTGGCCTGGGCGCGCCGCCTCACCAGCGGCCGTCATCCGCTCCTCGGCCGCGTCCTCGCCAACCGGTTCTGGATGCACCATTTCGGCCGCGGGATCGTCGCCACCCCGGCCGACTTCGGCCGCCTCGGCGAGCGCCCCACCCACCCGGAGTTGCTCGACTGGCTGGCGGTGGAACTGGCCGACGGCGGCTGGAGCCTCAAACACTTCCACCGCGTGGTGATGCGCTCCACGGCTTACCGGCAGGCCGCCACGCGCCGCGGTGAGCTCGACGCCGTCGACGCCGACAACCGCCTCCTCGGGCGGATGCCGGTGCGCCGGCTGGAAGCGGAGGCGGTGCGCGACCGGATGCTGGCCGCCGCCGGCAACCTCGACCCCACCCCGTTCGGCCCGCCGGTGGCGGTGAGTGCCGACGACACGGGCGAATTCGTCGCCGCCGCCGGGCAGCCGCGGCGCAGCGTCTACGTCGAGCAGCGCCGCAGCATGCCGGTGGCGTTCCTCGCCGCCTTCGACGCCCCGGTGATGGAGACCAACTGCGCCCGCCGGTCGTCGAGCACCGTCGCCGGGCAGGCGCTGGTGCTGATGAACGGGCCGTTCGCGCTCGAGCAGGCGCGGCTTCTCGCCGAGAAGGCGCTCGCCACCGCCCCCGTGCCGCCCGAGACCGACGCCCTCGGGCCGGGCAGCGCCGCCGCGGCCCTCGAACCGGCGGTGGACCAAGCCTGGCGCCGGGCGCTGGCCCGCTCCCCCACGGCCGACGAGCGCCGCGCGGCCCTCGCCTTCCTCGCCGACCAACTGGCGATCCTCCGCCCGGCCGACCCGGTGCCCGGCCGCGAGCCCCCTGCTCCCGCCGCCGCCCGGGCCGAGGCCCTGGCCAACCTCTGCCAGCAGCTCCTCTCGTGCAACGAGTTCTTGTATGCCGACTGACCGGCGCTGGCGGCGGGGCTCGCTTCCTTCTGAAGAGATGATATATTATCGATTACCGGCACTGTCTACCAGTTAACGCCAATATATTGTCTGTTTCAGGGCAGGCCCATGGTTCCCCAGCCGCCCCTGGATGCCGCCTGGATCGGCCCCACCGACGTGGCCCTGGCATTGGCCCGGCGGACGAAGGCGGTTCGTTTGGTCCAGGGTTGGACGCAGGCCACGCTTGCCCGTCGCGCCGGAGTGACCCTGGCCTCCTACCGTCGGTTCGAAGCCACCGGCAAGTCATCGCTCGAGTTGGTTCTCAGGGTGGCCCATGCCCTGGGTCGGCTGGCTGAGTTCGCAGTCCTCCTCACCCCTCCGCCCGCCTCGTCGATCGAGGAGCTCGCCGCGCGATCCGCTCCGTCGATCCCGGAACGGAAGCGAGGGGTGCGATGAGAACGCTGACGGTAAGGCTGCACCGGTCGGCCGGTGATCCGCTCGCGGTCGGCACCCTCGCCGAGCAGGATCGGCGGGTGTTCTTCGAGTACGACCCCACGTTCCTCGGCGGCGGCCTCGAACTGTCACCCTTCAAGCTCCGCACGCAGCCGGGCTTGATCGCCCACACGGACCACACCTTCGGCGTTCGCCGAGGAAGGCGGCGGTCCGAAGAAAACCGTCGCCGCCATCGGCGCGTGCTTTCACGACGGACAGCCAAGACGTGTTGCCCGGAGCGGCAGTCCGTCACCGGGGGCGATGGCCAGACCGCAGCCTGGCGGCTTGCGCGGCCGCGCAGGCAGGGCATCTCGGCGGGAGGGCTCGGAAGCCGGCGACTACACCAGCCCAGCCGCCGGGCCGTTGTTCACCAGCGATCCAGCCATCGCCCGCGGGGAAGTTATCCCTCAAACGTTGGTGGTTGAAGATCAGGTGGCAGCTTCTGCGCGAACTCCCGCGTCATCCGGTCGCTCCGTCCTCAGAGGCCTTCAGATTCGCCATAAGACCCAGCCCGCAGTGCCGACCGGCACCAATTATCAATGGCCCCGGAACACCGACGGAATCTGCAAAACGCAGCAGAAGGCTCCCCTCCGTGCCACTCTTGGCACTCTCATCCCCCGCCGCTCCCGGTCCTCGGCCGCTGCTCGCAACGCCCCGACCGGGCAGGAGCTGGTGGCGGGATCACCGTCGGCTGGGCTATGCTCCGTTCGTCGCGGAAGAGTCCGCCGTGCCGCCTGACGAAACCCAGGAGCATGGAACATGAAAATCGACTCGTGGGCCTGCGTCGCTTCGGTGCTGGTGACAATGTTGGTCGGGACCGTGGCCGCACAGGGCGTCGGACCCGACGTCGTGCGGGAGGTGGTCGAGGTCGAGGCGAAGGTCGTTCCCGGGGACCCCGGCAGTCTCCAGCGGGCCCTGGTCGTCGAGGCCCGCGGCCGGGTCCCGACGGCAGGGTTCACCGACGTCCGCCTGCTGCCCGCCGTCGACCGGGCCGCCGACGCGCTCCCTCCCGCGGACGGGATCCTCGACCTCGTTTTCTTGGCGCGTCCGCCGGCCGGGCCTGCCGCCCAGGTCGTCTCGGATGTCGTCGCCACGGCCGTCATTCCCGATTTCGACCCGGGCTTGGGGTGGATCAAGGGGGTGAGAGTGCATGGCCTCGGCGAGGGGGTGATCGAACGCCAGGTTCCCGTCGAACGGGCGCTGCGCGTCCGCAAGAACATCCTCGATCTCACGCCGCAGGAATTGGCTGCCTTCGAGCAGGGCGTGGCGGCGATGAAATCGCGTCCGGTGACCGATCGGACGAGCTGGGCGTTCCAGGCGAACATCCACGGCAAACAGCCGACGCCTCCCAACGACCCGCTGTGGCGCCAATGCGAGCACGGCACCATCCACTTCCTCACCTGGCACCGGGCGTATTTGCTCGAGTTCGAGCGGATCGTGCGCGAGGCCTCGGGCGATCCGGAGCTCACGCTGCCGTATTGGGACTGGTCGACGTCCCGCGCGTTGCCGCTGCCGTTCCGCGATCCGGCCAGTCCGCTCCACGATTCCTCCCGGTCGATCAACAACGGCGCGTTGATCCCGGCATCGATCGTCGTCGACGATCTGGCAACGGCCACGGGATCGACCGTGTTCACCATTTTTTCCCAGGCACTGGAGGGCTCGCCGCACGGAGCCGTCCACGTGCAGGTGGGCGGGAACATGGGCTCGGTGGCCCGCTCGGCCAACGACCCGATTTTCTGGTTGCATCACTGCAACATCGACCGGGTGTGGGACGAGTGGATCGCTCGTGGGGGAGGGCGCACAAACCCCTCGGCACCGCAGTTCCTCGCGCGCACTTTCACGCTCGCTCGAGCGGACGGCACGACAGTGACCCACCGGGCGGGCGACCTCCTCGTTGCCGCCGACCTCGGCTACCGTTACGACACCAGCGCGGCGGTCGGACCTCCGGCCCCGCTTCCCGTGGCCCGTGTCCGGGGGATGGTCGCCATGCACAGCGACGAGAACGACCACATGGTTGGCGCGCCCGGGCAGGTCGTCGCCTCGTCTCGGCCGAGTGGGGTCGTGCCAGCGGCCCGCCAGGAGGCGGTAAAGCGACTCGGACTGCGGCGGGAAAATGTCGAGTTGACGTTCGAACTGGGGGGCGCGGATGCGCTGCGGGCGACCGCCACGCGCCACGCACCCGGTTCTGCGGTGATCGAGGTCGTCGGCATCGCAGCCAAGGCGGCACCGCGGTTCACGTATGAAATGTTTCTCAACCTCCCCGACGGTGCGCTCGACCCCGAAGTGCGGCGGCTGCACCGCGTCGGCACGCTCAACGTGTTCGGCATCGCCGATGGCGATGCCCACGGGGATCACGCCGGCGGCGGGCACGGGGCCCAAGGCCCGCGGGTGCTCCGCCTCGACGCCAACCCGACGATCCGGCGACTCCGGGACGCCGGCCTGTGGAAGGACGGGAGCGTGCGGATCACCCTCGAGCCGCTGACCCCCGTGGCGGCGTCGCCCCAGGCCGAGGCGGAGCTCGAGCAACTCCTCGACGCGTCGGCTGCCGAGGCCGACCTGTCGTACGATCGCATCGATCTGAAGATCGTCGAGCCTTGAGGTCACCGGACGCAGGGGTTCTCATGCCGGGCGAACGTCGCCACGAACGCGAGTGCGCCACCTCTGCCGCGCCGTCGTCACGCCGCGGTTTCCTCGCCCAGTCGGGGATGGGCCTGGGCGCCGTGGCGCTGGCGGAACTGCTGTGGCGCGAGGGCTTGCTCGCCGCGCCCGCGAAGCCGCCGCTCCAGCCCGTGACCCATGATCTCCGCCCCAAGGCCCCGCCGCGGCCGCCGCAGGCGCGGGCGATGATCTCATTGTTCATGCACGGCGGGCCGGCACACATGGATCTCACCGATCCCAAACCGGAGCTGTCGCGCCTCGACGGGATGGACTATTCCGGTGAGGTGGTCTACAGCTTCGTCAACCGGGCGAGCAAGAAACTCCTCGGCAGCCCCTGGAAGTTCTCGCGCTGCGGCGCGAGCGGGACCGAGATCAGTGAACTGCTCCCCTGCCTCCAGCGGATCGCCGACCGGATCTGCCTCGTGCGCTCGATGCACACCGGCCACAACGGCCACGAGGTCTCGATCCGCTATTTCCACGGTGGCATCCCCGCCGTCCTCGGCCGCCCACACGTGGGGAGCTGGCTGACCTACGCGCTGGGGAGCGAGTCGCAGGACCTGCCGGCCTACATGGTGCTCGTCGATCCCGAGGGGCATCCGGTGGACGGCGTGAGCAACTGGTCGAGCGGGTTCATGCCGCCGCTGTTCCAGGGGACGGTGCTGCGCGCCAAGGAGCCGCGGATCCCCGATCTCGTCCCGCCGCCGCGCCTCGCCGGGCGGATGCAGACCCGCAACCTGGCGCTCCTTGCCGACCTCAACCGGCGCCACCTCGCCGCCCACCCCGCCGAGGCCGACCTCGAGGCGCGGATCGCCAGCTACGAGCTCGCGGCGCGGATGCAATTGGCGGCCACCGATGCCCTCGACATCTCCCAGGAGACCGCCGCCACCTGCCGGCTGTACGGCCTCGACGACCCGGTGACGCGCGAATACGGCACGCGCTGCCTGATCGCCCGGCGCCTCGTGGAGCGCGGCGTGCGCTTCGTGCAACTGTTCCTCGGCGGCCAGCCCTGGGACAACCACACGGGCATCCGCTCGGCGCTCCCCGCGATCTGCAAGCGCACCGACCGGCCCGCGGCGGCGCTGGTGACCGACCTCGCCGCACGCGGCCTCCTCGACACCACGCTCGTGCACTGGGGTGGCGAGATCGGCCGGCTCCCCGTCACCGAGGGGAGCGGCGACCAGTGTGGCCGCGATCACAACGGCCAGGGCTTCAGCATCTGGATGGCCGGTGGCGGCATCCGCCCGGGGATCGTCCACGGCGCCACCGACGAGGTGGGGCACCGGGCCGTGGAGAACGTCGTCACCCCCAACGACTGGCAGGCCACGGTGCTCTCCCTCTTCGGCCTCGACCACGAGGCGCTCGTCTACCGCCACAACGGCGTCGAGCAGCGGATCACCGCCGGGCGCACCGCGCGAGTCGTCTCTGAAATCCTCGCCTGACCCGCCCGGGCCCACGCCATGGCTTCCGCTCCCCGCTGCCGTGTGCCCTGCCGCTGCCTCGCGGCAGCGGTGCTGGTGACGCTCCTCGGCAGCGCCGCGGCAGCCGAGCCCCCGGCACCCCCGATCGTCGCCGGCTTCGAACGCTTCGCGCGCAGTGCCC
>RFRL01000074.1 GCA_009924545.1 Planctomycetia bacterium
CGGCGGCGCTGGCGGCGGCGGCACTCCTGGGACTGGTCGTGCTGTGGGATCAGGTGCCACGGACCCCGGGCACGGAGCGCCGGGCCCTGATCACCAGGCAGGTGGAAGGGGACCGGGACTACGTCCGGCGCATGGAGGCCGCCCTGCCGGAGGGGGCGATGGTGTTCCAACTGCCGATCATGGCCTTTCCCGAGGCGCCGGCGGTGGGCGTGCCCCCCTACGACCATTTCCGTCCGTATCTCCACGGCGACCGCCTGCGCTATTCGTTCGGGTCGATGAAGGGACGCGACACCTGGCAGGAGGACCTGGGCCGCCTCCCCTTCGAACAGGCCGTCGCCGAGTTGAAGCAACGCGGCTTCGCCGCCATTTCCATCAATCGCAATGGCTTCCCCGACCGGGCCCGGGGTCTGGAGGAGAAACTCTTGGAGATGGGATACGAAGCACCTCCCATCCGCAACGCCACCGGCGAGTTGACGTGCCTCCTCCTCGCCCCGGCGGCGGGGGCCACCGACGCACCACCGGCGCCGTGAGCGCGGCGCATACTGGATCATCGCCCCCACGCCCCGACCGTTCTTCAGACGCCCGACCGCCCGCGCCGCTCGAGGATCCCGCGCACCACGCCGAGCACCTCCTCGACGCCGATCGCCTGCATGCAGAGGTTGTCGCGACAGGGGGAGAGCCGCCCGTTGTAGGCACTGACGCAGGGGCTGCAGGGCAGTTGCTTCCAGATCACGTGGCTCCGCGGCCCCAGCACCCCGAACAGCCGCGGGGTTTCCGGGCCGAACAGCGTCACCACCTCGATCGGCGTCAGCGCCGCGAAGTGGGCCGGACCGCTGTCGTTGGTGACCAGCACGTCGGCACGGCAGTACAGCACCATCAGCTCGCGCAGCGTCGTGCGCCCCGCCATGGAGAAGCAGCGTGGATCGGCCACGGCGGCCACGAGGGCATCGACCGCGGGTCGTTCGGAGGGGGCACCGGTGAAGGCCACGTGGATGTCGGGAAAGTCGCCGAGGAGGCGCCGGGCGAGGGCCAGGTAGCGGTCCGACTCCCAGCGACGCAGCGGCAAGAGGTCGCTCGCGTTGGCATTGAGCAGCACCAGCCGACCCACGTCCCGCCCCGGCGTCTCGCGGTGGATCGTCGCCGCCACCCGCTCGACTTCCGCGGCCGAGGGCACGAACTGCGCCAAGGCCTCTCCGCCGGTGGGCACGTCGAGTGCCGGCAACCCGGCCGGGTCCTGCCATAGCGCCTCCACCATGGCGACCATCGCCGGCTGGGTGTGCATGTGCGGGTTGTAGACCAACCGGTGGGTGAGGAGGTCGCCGCGCCACGGGCCGTCGCCGTGGAAACGGTGATAGCCCACCCGGCGGCCGGCACCGGTGAGGTAGCTGATGACCGCCGGGGCACGGGCGAAGAATTCGAAATCGAACACGCCGTCGATCCGCTCGCGGCGGAGCCGACGAACGGCCGCCAACAGCCCCGTGATCGTCGTCCACAGCCCGCCGGTGGGGACCGCCACGATGTTCTCCGGCGGCACCAGGCCCACCAGGTCGAGGATCGGTCGATTCTCCGCCAGCACGAGGAAGAACACGTTCTCGGCACCCACCCGCTCCACCGCCCGGCGCAGGGCCGGGCAGGCGAGCACCGTGGCCCCCTGCTCCACGAGTTTGAGGAACAACACCCGGCGGACGGGTCCGCGGCCGTCACGGCGGTCGAAGAGCCAGCGCCACAGGGTCATCACGGCGCAGGCCGGCACGCCGACCCAGGCATCGACGAAGCGGATCGTGGCGGCCTTCATGGCGTTCGCAGGGGCGGCATGGGCGGCGATACTCCCGCGCTGGACCGGTACCAGCGCCGCTGATCATACCGGCTGCCGGCCTCCATCGCCGGTATCATCGGCCCGGTGGCCTCACTTCCCGCGCCGCTTCCAGTGGTGTTCCGGTAATCCATGGATCGCCCCTCACCCCCTTCCCGCCGCTCCCGACCCGCCCCCTTCGCGGGCCGGCCATGGCGCGGGAACTGGTCGTGGGTCGTGGCGCTGGTGGCGGCGGTGCTGTTCCTGCCTTCGCTTGCCGGCGGTTTCCCTTACGACTCGCGGATGCAGATCGTCACCGACCCGTTTCTCCACGATCCCGGCAATTGGTTCGACGTGCTCTCGTGGCGGGTTGTGGCCCGGGACGTCCTCGACAACAACCGACCGGTGCAACTGGCATCGCTGATGCTCGATGCCGCGATCTGGGGCCGGGTGCCGCTGGGCTACCACCTCACCAACCTCGTCATCCACGCCCTCAACGCCCTGCTGGTCTGGCACGTCGTCGAGCGACTGTTGGCCCAGTCCCCCGGCACCCCATCGAGTCAGTCGAACGCCGAGGTGGCGCCGCCTGTTCCGCCAGCGTCTGCCGGCCCACCGGGCAACGCAGCGTCCCCCGCCACCGCGGCGCGACCGGTCCTGGCAGCCGGGGCCGGGTTGCTGTTCACCGTCCATCCCCTCATGGTGGAAGCGGTCGCGGAGCCGTCGTTCAGGGAGGACCTTCTGGCGGCATTCTTCACACTCCTGGCCACGTGGCTGGCAGGCGGGCTGCCGGCCGTGTCCGGCACTGCCGCTCCCGCCTGGGGGCGCGCGGTGGCGGTGATCGGCGCCAGCCTGGTGGCGGTGGGGAGCAAGGAATCAGGGATCGCCGCTGCCGTCCTCGTCGCCATCTGGTGGTGGCTGTTCCAGCGCCGGTGGCGCGCCGACTGGGCCTTGACGACGGTTGGCAGCCTGGTGGTGACCGCGGCGTTCCTCGCCGCGCGCTTCCTGCTCGCGCCGGAGTCCGAGATCTTCTCCAGTCCACCGCCCGCGATCGCCGGCTCGCTCGCCGACACGATCGCCATCCAGACCCGGATCCTCGCCCTCTACGTGCGGCTCACCGTCGTGCCCTGGCCCCTCTGTGCGGAGTACGGCCCCTGGTCGTTGCAATCGCTGCCGCTGATCGTGGCCGGGCCGCTCCTCGTGGCAGCCCTCGTGGGGGGAACGGCGTGGGGCTGGCGCGATCGGCGCGCGGCGTTCGGCATGGCGCTGGTGGCGGCGCCGCTGCTCCCGGTGAGCAACATCATCCCGATCTACAAACCGGTTGCCGACCGCTACATGTATCTGCCGATGGCGGGGGTGGCGGCGCTGGTCGCGTTGGCGCTCGAGGCCGCGTGGAGACGGATCTCCGCACCGGCCCGGCGCCGGGCCGTCGCCATCGCGGTCGTCATCCTGGCGACACTGGCCATCGGGAACGTGTGGCGGCAGCAGGTGTGGCACTCGTCGCTGTCGCTCTGGCAGGCCACCGTGCGCACCAGTCCGCAGTCGCCGTTGGCCGCCCTCGGACTGGCCGAGGCGCTGCTCGAAACAGGACGGCCCGTGGAAGCCCGGGAAGCGGCGCTGGCATCGATCCGCCTCTCCGGGGAAACCTGGGCCGATCCCTGGCTGGCACTGGCATTGACGCTCGACCGTCTGGGCGCGGAAGAGGCCGCCCAGGACGCCCTGGGACGGGCCCTGGCCCTCGATCCGCGGTTCCGTGAACCGGAGCGGTGCGTCGCCCGCTTGGCCATGCACCGCCCCCAGGCGAGGGCCCTGGCCGACCTGCTCGGCCGCCGCCGGAATCGAGTTCCGCCGGCCACGACCGGCCCCGGCGCTTCAACCGCCATGCCGGCTCCGGTAGCATCGCCGGGGTCGTCTCCTCCCGCTCCCGCGATCACCAGCGAATGAAGCCCTCCAAACGTCATCGCGTCACGCCGGACAATTTTTTTGAGCTGCGCCGGGATCTTCCCGCGCATGGCATCGGGGATGCCGGTCACCGGGCTTCGCCGGACACCCTCTCCGGGCCGCGCTCCCAACCACAGCGCGGGCGCGAACCGGGGCCCGAGTCGAGACGGGCCGCTGCCGATGCCCCCGCGACCGACGCCTGGTTGCTCCGGTTCCTCGAGATCGCCACGGTCGTCCTCCTCTGCGGGTGGTGCTACGCGCCGGCCAACAACGGCACCTGGCTGTGGGATGACGACCAGTCGGTGACCCAGAATCCGGTCGCCAAGGGCCCCTTCTCGGTCATGAAGATCTGGCTGTATCCGCTCGCCGAAGCGGTCCAGGGGATGGCCCGCGGAGTGCTCCATGCGGTCGGCCTGGGGCCCCCTCCCCCACCGCCGACACCGGTGAATTTCGGTGAAGCCGACTACTGGCCGCTGACGGCCACGGGATTCTGGTTGGAGTGGCATGCCTTCGGCGATAACCCACTCGGCTACCACCTGGTGAACGTCGCCCTGCATGCCGCCGGCGCGCTGTTGCTGTGGCGCCTGATGGTGGCGATGCGCCTGCCCGGCGGCTGGTTCGCGGCGCTCCTCTTCGCCGTGCACCCGCTGTGCGTCGAGACGGTGACGTGGGTTTCGGAACTGAAGAACGTCCTCTCGCTGCCCCTCATGCTCCTGGCGCTGATTCACTTCGTCCGGGCGGACGAGCAGCGCGAGGCGGAAACGCTCCGCGCCGACGTGCCGCCGGAGGGCCGGCGAGGAATGGACTACGGTCTGGCGGTGTTCTGGTTCGTGATGGCGATGTTCGCCAAAACGTCGATGGTGATGCTGCCGCCGGTGCTGCTGCTCCATGCCTGGTGGAAGCGCGGACGCATCGGCTTGTCCGACGTCATCCGCAGCGCCCCGTTTTTCGCCGTGTCGCTCGCCTTCGGTCTGCTGACGATCTACTTCCAGCACGGCCGGGCCATCGGCACAGAAACGATCCCCGTGGGGGGGTTCTGGTCGCGGCTGGCCACCGCATCGCTCGCCCTGCCGTTCTACCTCGGCAAGGTGATCATGCCGGTGAACCTGCTTCCCATCTATCCGCGTTGGGCGGTCGATCCGCCGCGCCCCGTGCAGTTCCTCCCGATCCCGATCATGGCCGGCGTCGCCGCCTGGTGTTGGATGAACCGGGCCACGTGGGGCCGGCACGTGCTCTTCGCCCTCGGCTTCTTCGCGCTCATGCTCCTGCCGGTGCTCGGCTTCGTCACGATTTCCTACATGCGGATCACGTGGGTGGCCGACCACTTCGTCTACATGCCGATGATCGGGCCGATCGTGCTGCTCGCGGCCGCCGCCGCGGGCTGGGCCGCCGGCGTGCCCCCGCGGTTCCGCACGGCGCTGGTCGGCCTGGCCGCGACGACGGTGGCGGTGCTCGCCATCGGATCGTTCCGCTACTCGTTCGCCTGGGCCGACGAGGACCCGATGTGGACCTACACGCTCTCGAAGAATCCCGACGCCTGGCAGGCCCACAGCCGGCTCGGGGCCCGGAAGTACTCGCAGGGGAAGCTCGACGAAGCGTTCTTCCACTTCTCCGAGTCGGTGCGCTTGCGGCCCGACCTGGCCGAAACCCACAACAACTACGGCAACACCCTGGCCTCGAAGGGCCGGATCGACGAGGCAATCGCCCAGTTCCGCGAGGCGGCCCGGCTGCAACCGCAACTGGCCGTCTTCCAGAACAACCTCGCCATGACGTGCATGCAGGCGGGCCGCATCGGGGAGGCGAAGGAGGTGTTCCGGACGATGCTCGAACAGTGGCCCAAGGACCACACCCTCCACAACAACTACGCCTTCGCCCTGCACCGCGCCGGGGATTCGCTGGGGGCCATCACCAGCCTGCAGCGGGCGCTGGCCCTGGCTCCCAATTACGAAGATGCCAAGAAGAACCTCGCCGTCATCCGCGAGGAACTGTCCAAACAGAAATCCCCCGTGAGTCCTCCGGCATCCGCCCGGGTGGCCGAGGCGCCCAGCGGAGACTATCCAGGGGTGAGTTCCCCCACGATGGCTCCGCCTGGTCTGCGGTCGCCGACGATGGCGGCGCCAGCGCTTCCCGGCGCCGCCCCATCACCCGTCCTGCAGCCGCAATGAGCCCGCGGGGGGCCGGGCCCCGGCCGGCGGTGTCACGCCGCCCACGGCCACCAGGTGCGCCACGCAAGGTGGAGCAGGTCGCTCACTGCGGCCAGGACGACCGCGGGCCCGGCCTTGCTCCGCCCGTTCTGCCGATCGACGAACGTGATCGGCACCTCGACGATCCGCCCGCCCTGCCGGTGGAGTTGCCAGAGCATCGCCTCGAAGAAGGCGTAACCCTCCGGATGCCGGTCGGGCAACCTCCCGAACACGTCCAAACGCACAGCCCTGAAGCCTGTCGACCCGTCGCGGGCCGGTACGCCGAGCACGAAGCGGGTGAACCACACGACGAGTCGATGCGACACATGTCGCCCCAGCGGCCAGCCGACGATCGCGCCGCCGGGCACGCGCCGTGATCCCAGGGCCACGTCCGCGGCGCGGCCGCCGGGTGGATCGAGCGCCACCAGCAGCCGGGGGATGTCGTCGGGGTCGTGGCTCAGGTCGCCGTCGAGGTTCACGGCGACGGCGAAGCCACGCCGGGCGGCTTCGCGGAAGCCTTCCACCACGGCGCTTCCCAGACCGCGGCGGCCACGGCGGACGAGGACATGGAGTCGGGGATCGGTGGCCGCGATCGCCAGGGCTTCCGTCCCGGTGCCGTCGGGGGAATTGTCGTCGACCACGAGCATTTGCAGGCTGGGCTCGGCTGCCAGCACCCGGCGCACGAGCGTGGCGATGTTCTCCGCCTCGTTGAACGTCGCGGCGACCACCAGCACGCTCCCGCCGGGCCAGTCGTCGGCAGATCGCAGATCGGGGTGAGTTGCCGGGGCCGGCGTCACGGGGATGGGGGGAACGGTCATGGCCGCCCGATTGTGAACGCCGCCGGCCGCCCCGTCAGCCTCCCCCGCGCCGTAACCGGGCGAACAGGTCCCGGTAGCGTCCCACCCGGACGGTTTCCCTGGAGGTGACAAGATCCTCCTCGATCACCACCATGTTGCCGTCGTCGCCACCCTCGCCCACCTCCGCAGTGGCGTCGGAATTCCCGCCAGCGGGTGGATCACATGCCCGCGCACCGTCGAGCCCGGCCAGGGATCTCCCCAGGATCAGTCCTTCGGCGCTCGTCACTTGACCGTGGCCGAAGAAGTCCTCGCGCCCCGACACGAGGAGTCGCTCCACCACCGGATCGTCACCGGCGAAGCACCCGGCGAACGGATCCGATTCAGGATCGAAGACCAGCTCGACATCCGGCCCCCGCCAGGGATCGTCCACCGGCAGCGCCGCCGGGAGCGGCCGGGGCGCGATCACTCCGGTGTCCGCACCATCCCCACCGTCGAGCTCTCCGAACTCGATCAGCGCGCCATCCACGGCGGGTTCCGCGACACCCGTCCGGTCGGCGGGAGAGCAGGGGACGCAAGGCGGGGCCGCGCGGCGCGGTTGCGGCAGCGGCAGCCGCTGGATCTCCGCCCACGCCGCCTCGACGTCGGCGGGGAGGACCCGGGACCGTCCCTCGGCGGCGACGCGGAGCAGGGCCAAGTCGCACAGCTGGTTCACCAGGCGCGGCACGCCGTCGGTGGCGGTGAACACGGCATCGTCACTCCCGGGAGCGAAGGCCGTCTCCCACTCCCGGGCGGCCGCACGCATCTGGGCCCGGACGTAGCGGCACGTCTCGGCATGATCCAGCGGCTCCAGACAGAACCGCCCGCCGATCCGCTGCGCGAGGCTTTCCAACCGGTGGCCGGCGAGCCGCTCCTCCAGTTCGATGGTGCCCACCAGCACGACATGGACGGCGGGCAGGGGCGTGGGGATCGTGGTCAGGAGACGCAGTTCCTCGAGAAGCCGCGTGGGCAACGTGTGGGCCTCGTCCACGAGCAGGACCAGCCCCGATCCCGTTGCCGCCAGTCCGCGCACCCGCTCCACGACCGACAAACGCAGTTCGCCTTCGTCGATGCCGCGATAGGGCTCGCCGATCTCCGCGAGGATCGCCTGCCACAGCGCCCGGCGGGTGCAGATCCGCGCACCGCACAGCAGGGCGACGTCGAAGTCGTCGCGGAGATCTTCCGCCAGCCGCAACAACAGCAGTGACTTGCCGGTGCCCGGCGCACCGACCACCAGCCCCACGCCCTCCGCGCGCCGCACGCCGCGTTCCAGTCCCTGGAGCGCGGCATCGATGAGACGTGCCGGATGGTAGAAGGGGGTCCGCGGCGCGGCGAGAAAGGGACGGTTCGAGGGGTGACGTCGGCGCTGGTGCATCGGCTCGGCGAGTCCCCTGGGAGGTTGTCGGGGCCACCGACAGCGGCCGCCCCCCACCATGATCGACCAGCCGGCGTCCCTTCCTGCACCACGGAAGACCAATCGACGCAGCCCGGGAGCAGAGCCGCCGGCACAACCGCTCCCGGGCATCGCGGCGGTTTCCGATCGTCGTCGGAGTGGTGCATCGACGCGCGTCACTGGCGGAGGACGGCATCGTGGCCTGGTAGACTGTGCCGGTCGTTCGGGCCGGCGCGACGATGGCGCCCGTGACGATCGTGCCGGCACCGTCCTCGATCTCCCGCGCCGTGTCATGAACCCCACTCCACCGCCGCCGTTCCGCGTGAAGATCTGCGGCATCACCCGGAGCGCCGACGCGCGCGCCGCGGTGGCCGCGGGGGCCGACGCGATCGGTCTCAACTTCGTCGTCGGTTCTCCGCGCTTTCTGACCACCGACCAGGGTGCCGCGGTGGTCGCAGACCTCCCCCGGGCAGTGCTCCGGGTCGGGGTGTTCGTGGGGACGCCAGCGGAGGAGATCCAACGCGTCGTGGGCGCGGTGGGCCTCGATGCCGTCCAACTCCATGGCCACTGGCCAGCCGAGACTCTCGCGACGGCCGATCCCCCCGGGGTCTGTGCCGCGCTGGCGGGTATCCCCGTCATCCGTGCCACGCGCTTGAGCGCGGGTGTCGGCCGGGCGGCGCTCGAAGGCGCCCGGGACTGGGTGGCCGAAGCCTTGGCGCTGGGCCACGGCCCGGTGCTGGTTCTGGTCGATGCCAGCCCGCCCACCGGTGCGGTCGCCGCCGCCCTGGGGGGATCCGGGAGAACGGTCGACTGGCGTGCCCTCCGCGCGGCTGGGGGCCTGCCCGTGCCGATCGGCGTGGCGGGGGGGCTGCACCCCGACAACGTCGCCCGCGCGGTGACCGAGAGCGGGGCCTTGGCCGTCGACACCGCCAGCGGCGTGGAGGCGGCACCGGGGATCAAGGATGCGGCCGCCATGCACCGCTTCGTCGCGGCGGCTCGGGAAGCGCTTTCCGGCAGCTGCTCGTGAGGCTCTTTTGCCGGAGCTGACCTTTCCCGGGGCAGACTGGCCGCTAAGATCTGGGCAACCTCCGGCCCTCCGGACCCCACCATTCCTCCCAGGAGCTCCGTCTGTGGCCCACGTCGAAACCCGTCTCCCCTACAAGGTTGCCGATCTGTCCCTGGCCGATTGGGGCCGCAAGGAGATCATGCTGGCGGAGAACGAGATGCCGGGGCTGATGGCCCTCCGGCAGAAGTACGGCCGCAGCAAGCCGCTGGCCGGCGCCCGCATCGCCGGCTGCCTCCACATGACGATCCAGACGGCCGTCCTCATCGAGACCCTCGAAACACTCGGTGCAGAGGTCACGTGGAGCAGTTGCAACATCTTCTCGACGCAGGACCACGCCGCGGCGGCGATCGCCAAGGCGGGTTTCCCGGTTTACGCCTGGAAGGGGATGACCAACGAGGAGTTCGATTGGTGCATCGAACAAACCCTCTTCTTCCCCGGGGGCGAGCCGCTCAACATGATCCTCGACGACGGCGGTGACCTGACGTCGATGGTCCACACGAAGTATCCGGAACTGCTCGGCGGCATCCGCGGCCTCTCCGAGGAGACCACCACCGGCGTCCACCGCCTCTACCAAATGCACGAAAACGGCGTGCTCAAACTGCCCGCCATCAACATCAATGACTCCTGCACCAAGAGCAAGTTCGACAATCTCTATGGCTGCCGGGAGAGCCTCGCCGACGGCATCAAGCGGGCCACCGACGTGATGGTGGCGGGCAAGGTGGTGGTGGTGTGCGGCTATGGCGACGTCGGCAAGGGGAGCGCCCACGCCATGAAGTCGCTGGGCGCCCGCGTGATCGTCACCGAGATCGACCCCATCAACGCCCTCCAAGCGGTGATGGAGGGCTTCGAGGTGACGACGATGGACGAGGCTGCGGCCCGTGGTCAAATCTTCGTCACCGCCACCGGCTGCCGCGACGTCATCCGTGGTGAGCACCTGGCGCAGATGCCCAACGACGCCATCGTGTGCAACATCGGGCACTTCGACCTGGAGATCGACGTCGCCTGGCTGGAGAACACGAAGGGGATCAAGAAGGTCGAGATCAAGCCCCAGGTCGATCGCTACACGCTCCCTTCGGGTCGCTCCGTCATCGTGTTGGCGGAGGGTCGGCTGGTCAACCTCGGGTGCGCCACCGGCCACCCGTCGTTCGTGATGAGCACCAGTTTCACCAACCAGGTACTCGCCCAGATCGCCCTGTGGACAGAAACCGACAAGTACGATGTCGGCGTCCATCGGCTCCCGAAGAAGCTCGACGAAGAGGTGGCCCGACTGCACCTCGACAAGTTGGGCGTGAAGCTCACCACGCTCACGACCGAACAGGCCGAGTACCTCCACGTGCCAGTCGACGGGCCGTTCAAGCCCGAGTATTACCGGTACTGAGAAAGCGCCCCCGAGCGTCACCGATCCGGGAGCGGACCCGGTTCAGGCCATCCTGGACCGGGTCCGCCCGTTTCCGGAGGTCGGGATCACCCCGACCGCTCGGGACCGCGCGCTGAGGTCGGGATAGACTCGACCCCCGCGGCTCCACTGCGGGGCCACTTCCGCATGCCGCTGCCACGGGTGCCGGCAGCGCATCCCGGGAGCAACGCGACGCCCACGGCCCGGGAGCGGGAGCGGAGCCGCCGGGAGCCAGCCGCTTGTTTCCCGTGGAACGGCTGGCGGCCGGGGTGGCGGTCGGCAGCCTGCTAAGATCCCTGGTCCGTCCGGCATGCCTGGTCAACCCTTCACCCCCAGAGGCAGCGTCCGTCCATGCCCATCGTCGCCCCGTTCCGCGGCCTCCGGTACGACCCCAAGCATGTCGGTGGGCTCTCCCAGGTGA
Source organism: Planctomycetia bacterium (assembly GCA_009924545.1). Taxonomy (GTDB): domain Bacteria; phylum Planctomycetota; class Planctomycetia; order Pirellulales; family UBA1268; genus F1-20-MAGs016. The sequence continues at coordinate 11,023 of RFRL01000074.1, forward strand.
TCGCGCCCCCCTATGACGTGATCGATGCCGCTCTGCAGAACCGGCTCTACGAGCAGCACCCCGCGAACGTCATCCGGCTGGAACTCAACCGCGAGGAGCCGGGGGACGACACCACTGACAAGTACTCCCGGGCCGCCCGTTTCTTCCGCGCCTGGCGGGAGCAAGGGGTGATCATGCAAGAGCCCGCCGCCGCCCTGTACGTCTATCACCAGTCGTTCAGCGTGGAGGGGCAGCACCACGTGCGCCGCGGGGTGATGGCCCGCGTGCGGCTGGAGCGGTTCGGTGGCAGCATCCACCCCCACGAGGAGACGATGTCGGGCCCGAAGCTTGACCGGCTGCTCCTCACGAGGGCTTGCCGCGCGAATCTTTCCCAGGTCTTCGGTCTCTATCCCGATCCCGACGGCGCGGTGCAGGCGCTGCTCGATGCCGCGGTGGCAGGCCAACCGCCCCTCGAGGCGATCGACCATCTCGGCGTGGGGAGTCGGTTGTGGCCCCTCACGGACGAGGCGGTCGCCACCCGGGTGGCCGGACTGATGGGCGGACTCCCCGTGTTCATCGCCGACGGACACCACCGCTACGAAACCGCCTGCAACTACCGTGACGAGGTCGCGGCCGCCTGGGCCGAAATCCACGGCGGCACTCCGCTGCCCCCCGATCATCCCGCCAACTTCGTCCTCATGATGCTCGTCGGGATGAGCGATCCCGGCCTCGTCGTCCTCCCCACCCACCGGCTCTTCGTCCAGCCATCGGTGCCCGATGCTGCGACCCTCGCGCGGAAGCTGGGAGAGTGCTTCACCACCGAACCGGCCGGGAAGGGCCCGGAAGCCGCCGAGGCGGTCTGGTCGGGAATCGAGGCCGAGGGAGACCAGGGCACGCTCGGGTTGTACACGGCCGGCGACCGGGCCTGGACGACCGCGCGCATCACTGCCGCCGGGCGGTCGCGGATGGACCAGGTCGCCGCCGATCATGGCGCGGCCTGGCGCGGTCTCGGCGTGTCGATCCTCCACCGCCTGGTGGTCGGCGACCTGCTGGGGGCGCGGGAAATCCCCACCCCGGGCTACGTCCATCTGGTGCGGGAAGTGGTCGACGGGCTGGGGAGTGACAAGTACCCGCTCGCCGCCCTCGTCATGCCGGCGACGGTCGACGATATCCGCCGCGTGAGCGAGACCGGCGAACGGATGCCAGCCAAGAGCACCTACTTTTATCCCAAGCTCGCCAGTGGCCTGGTTTTTCACGCTCTGGAATGAGCAACTGCCGAGGCCGCGCGGCCCGGGCATTCCACGTGGAACGGGCAACCTGGGTGAACCGCGCCGGTTCCACGTGAAACTGCCCGGGATGCGGCTCCTTCGGCCTGCCTGTGGAGCGACGGGTCCGGATCGCGCCTGACCTTGCCCGCCGCGCGGGTTCTGGCGGTTGGCGGTCGGGATGTGGGGGTGGTGCCGTGGGAAGCCGATATTCCGATTGCGCTCGGACGTATCCGGGATGCGGCTTCGAGGGGTCATGCGCGTGGGAAGGATTCTCTGCGTGGCCAATCAGAAAGGGGGCGTGGGCAAGACGACCACGGCCTCGAACCTGGCGGTCGGCCTGGCCCGCAGCGGTGCCCGCACGCTCTTGGTCGACCTCGATCCGCAGTGCAACGCCACCACCGGCCTGGGGGTGGTGCCGGCGGCCGAGCATCCCCTCGTCGCGGAAGTCCCCCTCGCCGAATCGGTCGTGGCCACGGCGGTGCCGGGGCTGGCGATCGTGCCGGGCAGCCGCGCCGTCCGCGACGTGGAACGGATCGCGGCGCGGGCCCGGGCTGGCGCCGCGGTGCTCGAGCGCCATCTGGCCCATGGCCTCAACCAATGGGACTACTGCCTCATCGACTGCCCACCGTCGCTCGGCGAACTGACGCGCACGGCCCTGGCCGGCGCGACCGAGGTGCTGATGCCGATCCAGTGCGAGTACTTCGCCCTGGAGGGGCTGACGCAGATGATCGAGGTCATTCGCGACGTCATGGCGGAGCAACCGGGCCGGCTCCGCTTCAGCGGCATCGTCCTCACGATGCACGACGCCGCGCTCCAACTCACCGCCGAGGTCGAGACCGAGGTCCGGGACTTCTTCGGGGAGATCGTCTTCGAGACGGTGATCCCCCGCGACGTCGCGGTGTCGGAGGCTCCCAGCCACGGCCGCAGCGTGATCGACCACGCCCCCCGGTCCCGCGGCGCGCGGGCCTACACCGAACTCTGCATGGAGGTGCGCGACTGTGAATAAGGAACGACGACTCGGTCGGGGGCTGGAAGCCCTTCTCGGGCGGGCAGGGGTCGAGCGAACCCCGGTGGCGGTGGGCGCGGCGGCGACACCGGCGCCGCCACCCGGTCTGGGAGCGGCCGCGACCCGGTTGTTCCTCCACTCGCCGGAGGAGATCGAAGAGGCGGCGGCCGCCGCCCCGGCGCACGACGTGGCAACTGCCCTCGTCGACCCCAACCCGTGGCAACCCCGGACGACGATCGACGATGTGGCGCTGGCGGAGTTGGCCGACAGCCTCCGCGAGCACGGCCTGGTCCAGCCGATCGTCATCCGCGCCCGCGGCGACCGCTACCAGTTGATCGCCGGCCAACGCCGCTTGGCGGCAGCCCGGCGCCTGGGTTGGGAGCGGCTCCCGTCGCGGCTCTTGGAGGTGGACGACCGGCAGATGGCCGAGATCGCCATCGTCGAGAACCTCCAGCGCCGCGACCTCGACGCCCTGGAGAAGGCGGCGAGCTTCCGCACCTACCTCGCCTCGTGGAAGTGCACGCAGGAGGAGCTCGCCAAGCGGCTCGCCATCGACCGCTCCACGGTGGCCAATCTGATTCGGCTCCTCGATCTACCAGAGGCCGTCCAGCAGCGGCTCCGCGCCGGGGAGATTTCCATGGGCCATGCCCGGGCGCTGTTGCCGCTGGGTGACGAATCGCAGCAGGCGCGGCTGGCCGACCGGATCGCGGCCGAGGGGCTTTCGGTGCGGGTCGTCGAGGGGGAGGTGCAGGAATTCCTCCGGCAGGAGGAGCAGGAAGATGTCGATGGCCATGTCGGCACGAGGCCTGGCGACGGCACTGACGACGTCCTGCGCGAATCCTCGAGCCCCACCCCGACGCCCGGGCAACAGCGGCGCCCCGGCCGTCCCGCAACCCGCCGTCCGGCCCAGGTGGCGGCGGTCGAGCAACAACTCCGCCGGGCCCTGGGGGTGAAGGTGGTGGTGCACGCCAACGGCAAGGGTGCGGGGAGGATCGTGGTGCCCTTCGCGGACCACGCGGAGTTCCAGCGCTTGCTCGACCAGCTCGCGCGCTGACGGCGCCCGGCTGTCGCGCGTGCCCCCTGGCACCGGCCGCGTGCCGGGTCGGGCCCGCTGCCGGGGCCGGCGGCATCCCGGGCGGGGAGCGCGGGCAGCGGGTAGACTGCCGGGGTCGCTTCGGTGTGCCGCAGCGGCGGGGCGTAGCGCAGTCTGGCTAGCGCGCCTGGTTTGGGACCAGGAGGTCGAGAGTTCGAATCTCTCCGCCCCGACTGACGTTTGAGTCTGGAAAACAAGGCATTTCCGCTCCGGTGGCGAACCGGGGCGATCCCGCTCGGCGGGCCTCGGGGCAACCCCGGCGCAACCGCAGGAACGATTTCGCCGGCCCGGGATTCGGCAGATTGACCCCGGGCGCCACTCCCACCGCACCGCCGCAGACCGGCCAGATGGCCGACAAGCTGGGCCGACGACATTCGACCCCTCCGTATGAGGTATCCCTTCGGAGCCGGCCGTGAACCAGTTCCTCCTCGGATTCTTCCTCGTCGGCCCCCCACGATGGACCCGATCGCGATTTCGCGCTGGCTGGCTCGGGAGTTGGCCGGTCTCCATTTTTCGCACCCCACCGCCTGCGTCTACAACCCACTGGTCTATGCGCGCCGACCGCACGAGACCTACCTGCGGACCTACACCCACAAGTCCGCCGAGGCGATTCTCCTGGGGATGAATCCCGGCCCCTGGGGCATGGCCCAGACCGGTGTGCCGTTCGGCGAGGTCGATCTCGTGCGCGGCTTTCTCGCCATCGACGGAACCGTCGATCAGCCGACCGTGGTCCATCCCCGGAGGCCGATCGAGGGCTTCGCCTGCCGGCGCAGCGAGGTGAGCGGCAGGCGGTTCTGGGGTTGGGCCCGGGACCGGTACCGGTCGCCCCGGCGCTTCAGCCGGGCGTTCCTCGTCGCCAACTACTGCCCCCTCGTCTTCATGGAGGAGTCGGGCCGCAACCGCACTCCCGACAAACTCCCCCGGCAGGAGCGCGAACCGCTGTTCGCGATCTGCGACGAGGCCCTGCGCCGGCTCGTGGCCTGGTGCGGCCCCGAGCGGGTGATCGGCATCGGGGCGTTCGCCACCGGGCGGGCCAGCGTCGCGCTGGGAAGCGCAGCTCCGGAGGTGGGAACGATCCTCCATCCGAGCCCGGCGAGCCCGGCGGCCAACCGGGGGTGGGCCGGGCAGGTGGAGCGACAACTGCGGGACTTGGGGATCCGGCTGCCGGCGGCTGGTCGGCCCGGCGCCGACCCCCCGGGGCGGCGCACGAGCGGCGAACCCGCTCCCCGGCGCCGTCCAGCAGGCGGCCGGAGCCGCGCCGCCGGTTCCCGGCGGAAATGAACTGTGCCACAATCGGCGCGGTGCACGGCCCCCGAGCACGAGCCCATGGCCCAACTCTACTTCTACTACTCGGCGATGAACGCGGGAAAGAGCACGACGCTGCTGCAATCCGCGCACAACTACCACGAGCAGGGCATGGTGACGCTCCTCTACACGCCGGCCATCGACGACCGCGCCGGCGCCCGCCGGATCCATTCGCGCATCGGCATCTCGTCGGACGCGATCGCGTTCGGGACCGACTATGACTTCTTCGCGGCGATCGACCAGCGGCGCCAGGCGGGACCCCTGCACTGCGTGCTCGTCGACGAAGCGCAGTTCCTGTCGCCGCGGCAGGTGCTCCAACTGACCATGGTCTGCGACAGGCTCTCGATTCCGGTGCTGTGCTACGGGATCCGCACCGATTTCCGTGGCGAGCCTTTCGAGGGGAGCAAGTACCTGCTCGCCTGGGCCGACAACATCGTCGAAATCAAGACGATCTGCCGGAGTGGTAAGAAGGCGACGATGAACGCCCGCCTCGACGCGCACGGCAATCGGGTGACCGAAGGCCGCCAGATCGACATCGGCCACCACTACGAGGCGATGAGCCGGAAGGAATTCCGCCTCGACGAGGTGTCGCCGGTGGGCAGACCACCGGTGGACCGGTCGCCTGGTGAGACCGAGCCGGCGGAGTCGTCCCCGGGCGAGCGGCCACCTCCCGGGCCGTGCGGCTGACGACTCGCTCAGCCACCGAGCAGTCCCGCCAGGAGCAGGGTTTCGAGCCCCGTGGGAAGCGTCGGGCGGGCGCGCGTCAAACCGCCGATCACACTGCAGGCGAGGGTTCCGAGGACGTTCACGGCGAAGGCGCGCCGGGCCTGCCGCGATTCACCCGGTGGAGTCGGTGGATGATCCCCCGGGTGGCACCCGGGGGTAATGGGCGGCCGTGGCCCGGCGATATACTGCCGGCCCCCACGCGGCCACCGGTCCTGTTCCCGGCCGCGGGGGCGAGATTCCGTCCCGCCGGGGCACTACGGTGGCCACACCGTCGCCCCCGGATCCCCGCGCCCGGAGGCGAACACCCCCGCGATGAACCGCAAGACGCTGCTGGCCCTGGCCGAGGAACACGGCACCCCCCTGTTCGTCGTCGACCACGATGAACTGCGGCGCAACTACCGCCTCTTCCGCCGCCACTTTCCCCGCGTCCAGGTGTATTACGCGGTGAAGGTGAACAGCGACCCGGCGATCGTCGAGACGTTCTACGGTCTCGGCAGCAGCTTCGACGTGGCCAGCATGCAGGAGTTCCACACGGTGCACCGGATGATCGCCGGCCTCAGCGCCAAGGAGCGACAGGCCTTCATCTGGGACAAGATCATCTACGCCAACCCGATCAAGCCGATCGAAACCCTCCGCGAGCTCGATCGCTACAAGCCGCTGGTGACCTACGACAACCACGAGGAGGTGAAGAAGATCGCCAAGCACGCCCCGCACGCGGGCCTGGCGCTGCGCCTCCGCGTGCCCAACACCGGCTCGATGGTCGAGCTGTCGAGCAAGTTCGGTGCCCTGCCGGGGGAAGCGGTGGAGCTGATCCAATACGCCCACGAGGCCGGTTTGGTGGTCGAGGGGCTGAGCTTCCACGTCGGCAGCCAGTGCACGAATCCCGAGAACTACATCCAGGCGCTCCACCTGTGCGCCGGCGTGTTCGCCGAGGCGGCGTCGCGCGGATTCAACCTCAAGCTCCTCGACATCGGCGGGGGCTTTCCCGCGGCGTACGACGAGTCGGTGCCGAAGTTCGCCGACCTCGCCGGCAAGATCAACCACGAAATCGACCGACTCTTCCCCCGACCGATCGAGATCCTCGCCGAGCCGGGGCGCTTCCTCGTCGCCTCGGCAGGCACGGCGGTGTCGAAGATCATCGGCAAGGCGTTCCGTAACGACAAACTCTGTTACTACGTCGACGACGGTGTGTACCACACCTACTCGGGTGTCATCTTCGACCACTGCACCTATCACATGCAGGCGTTCAAGCGCGGCGCGGAACAACTGTGTGCCGTCTTCGGGCCCACCTGCGACGCCCTCGACACGATCAGCCTCGCCGAGCACCTGCCCGATCTCGAGATCGGCGACTACCTCTACAGCGAGA
>RFRL01000075.1 GCA_009924545.1 Planctomycetia bacterium
ATCGAGTGCTCCATGAGCCGGCCGGGGTCATGCCACGACAAGACGAGAGCGGAGCGTTTCTTCTGGTCGCTCAAGCACGAATGGACCAACCACCTCACCCTCACCACTCTTGAAGATGCCCGGAGGAGCGTCTTCGAGTACGTCGTCACGTTCTACAACTCGAAACGAATCCACCAGAAACTCGGATACCGATCACCCGATCAGTTCGAAGCCGAACACACCTCGGCCGTTGCGGTGTGAGAACTCCCCGCAGTCCGGAAGGAGTGGGCCACCGCAGCGGTCTGGCGGCGGTGCGCTCCTCTCGGCCGCCGCTTGCCGACGTGGCCCTGTTCGCCCTATTCTCTAGGCTTTTCGACTCGGCACCGGACGCCACCTCATGCCTGTCTGCTGCACGCCGCCCCCGACTGGATCAAGCAGCCCGGACCCCGATCTCGCGGCCATGGATGTCGCAGGGTTCGCCAAGGACATCGAGGCGCTGCGGCGGTCAACCTACGCGGCGATTTCCCACGCCGACTATCTGCACCTGCGGCGGGTCGAGCGTCTCGGCCGCTTGGCGACGCTCGTGGGGTACCTCACGGCATGGCTGCCCCCCAATCCACTGACCGCGGTGGCGCTGAGCCTCGGCCAGAGCACCCGCTGGCTGCTGGGGCACCACATCACGCACCGGGGCTACGATCGCATCCCCGGGATCCCGACCCGCTACACCAGCCGCGGCTTCGCCCGGGGCTGGCGCCGCTTCGTGGACTGGTTCGACTGGATCCTGCCCGGAGCGTGGGACTACGAACACAACACCCTCCACCATTCCTACACGGGTGAGGACAAGGATCCCGACGTGATCGAGCGGCACGTGGAGTTCCTGCGGGCGCTGCGGGTGCCGCTGGCGATGAAATACGCGTTCCTGACACTCCTCGCGTGCACCTGGAAGTTCACCTACTACGCCCCGCGCACGATGAGCGTGCTCGACCCGCGCACGATGCGCCGCCGGTCCGGCGACCACATCCTTCACGAGTCGATCGGCAACGCCCTCGACCTGCGGTCGCCCACGGTCCGCGCCCTCTGGCTCCGCTGCTACCTGCCCTACGCCGGCTTCCACTTCCTGCTCGTGCCCGGCCTCTTCCTGCCACTGGGCACGACCGCGGCCATCTGTGTGCTGCTCAACAAGCTCCTCGCCGAATGCATCACGAATGTCCACGCGTTCCTGGTGGTCGCCCCGAACCACACGGCCGACGACCTCTACCGATTCGACTTCCACCACCACGGTCGCGAGGAGTTCTACGCGACGCAGGTGCTCAGCTCCGCGAACTATCGGTGCGGCACCGAGCTCGTGGATTACCTGAGCCTGTGGCTCAACTACCAGATCGAGCACCATCTCTTCGCTGACCTGCCGATGAGCAAGTACCGCGAGATCCAACCGATGGTCAAAGCGCTGTGCGAGCGGCACGGGCTCCCCTATCGGCAGGAGTCGGTCTTCAAGCGGTTCGCCCGCATGACCGACGTGGCCGTGGGACGGACGAGTGGCCGCCGGCTCGATCGCCTGCCCGCCTGAGGCCGTCGGTACGTTCCGCGCCAGGCGAGCGCCGGAGCAGTGGCCGTGGCGGCCGGCCGGGAGTTCTTCGCCATGCGCGGTGTGCCCCACAGCGACAACGGCCCCGAGTTCGTCGCCAAGGAGCTTCGGGCGTGGCTCGGTCGCGTTGGCGTCACGACGCTCTACCTCGAGCCGGTTAGCCCGTGGGAGAATGGCCTCGCTGAGCTTCCATGTGCGGTTCCGTGCCGAGTGCCTCGCTGTCGAGGTCTTCGATGGGCTCGGTGACGCCAGGGCGATCTCGACGGCTTGGAAGGACGACGACGACACCCGGCGGCCTCACAGTTCGCTGGGCTACATGACCCCGGCCGGGTTCGCCGCCGCGTGTGCGGCATCCGCCTCGGCCAAGGCCTCCGCTCCTGCCGCACACGCGGCTGTCTACCTGGGCCACCCCCGACCCTGAACCCTCATGTCGCCTGGTACAGGAAATCCAAGCCGGTCAGCAGGCTTGCCCTGGAAGTCGAATCCGATGATCCAGGCAACCGCAGCCGGCGAGACCGACATGCAGCAGCCGGAAGCGATGACCAACTTTCGCAGTACGCGCATTGGCCGTGCCAAAAAAAGATGTTCAGGTCCCGATCCCCGATCGCGCGAGGCATAGTCGTCTGACCGGCATTCGGGCGGCCGGCTCACCGAGATTGAATGACTTCGCCACTCCTGCGGGGGAAGGCGGGCGATCCCGGACCCGTTTGCCTCGCCGAGGGCAGCGCTCGGGAGGCGGGAGCAACGCGCCCCCGCGCCGCTCGGCTGTCGGGCGACGCTTGCGGAAGTGTCCGCGGCCCGACTATTCTTTCTCGCAACTCGGAATCGGGCCCATCCGAAAACGTTTGCAAAAGGGCGGCGAGTGGACGACGTTCGTCGAGCGCAACCAGCCCTCTGCGTTCGTCCGGAGCCTCATCCGAGACCCCGACCGTCGTCGCTCGCCCCGTCGGGGGAGGCCATCGAGACGGCCCTCATCCAGGCAGGCCGCGCGCTCCGCCGGTTCTACGACGGGCTCCCCGCGCGAGCCGCCCGGGGCTCGCTCACCGAGCCGGTGAACGCCGGGATCCCGCTCGGCGTGCCGGGGGCGCCCGCGGGCCCACCACCGGCGGAGATCGCGGAGCTCGGCCGCCCGCTCGAGGATGTCCTCGGCGAGGTCCTCGAGACGCGCGCGGCCCTCGCCGAGTGCCCCCCCCACCCCGGGTACGCCGCCTACGTGTCGGGGGGCGGCGCGTTCCACGGCGCCCTTGCCGCCCTCGTCGCCCACGCCCTCAACCCGTATGTGACGATCTCCGCCTGCGCACCCGGGCTCGTCGAGATCGAGGTGGCCGCCGTCCGCTGGCTCTGCCAGCTCGCGGGGCTCCCCGGGGGGAGCGGCGGCATCCTCACCAGCGGAGGGTCCATGGCGACCCTTTCGGCGATCGCCGCGGCTCGCGAGCGGCACCTCGGACCCGGCTTCCTCGACGGTCGGTTGTACGCGTCATCCGAGGCCCACCACTGCCTCGCGAAGGCCGCCCGGTACGCGGGTTTCCCCCCCGAGGCAGTCGTCGAGGTCCCCGTCGACCCCGCCACGCTGCGGATCGACGTCGCCGCGCTCGAGCAGGCGATCGCGGCGGATCGCCGCGCCGGGCGACGGCCCTTCCTCGTCACGGCGACCGCCGGGACAACGAGCACCGGCAGCGTCGACGACCTGGACGCGGTCGGTGCCGTCGCGCGGCGCGAGCGCCTCTGGTACCACGTCGATGCCGCGTACGGCGGCGCCTTCCGCCTCACGACACGTGGGCGCGCCAGGCTCCGGGGCATGGAGACCGCGGACAGCATCGTCGTCGACCCGCACAAATCGCTCTGCCTGCCCTACGGCCTGGGCGCGCTTGTCGTCCGCGACCCCGCGGCGCTGCGCGTGGACCACGCGCGGGCGGCGAGCTACATGCCTCCCGGCACCCAGCTCGACGCCGCCGACCTCTCTCCCGAACTCTCGCGCGACTTTCGCGGCCTCATGCTCTGGCTCCCGCTCGCCGTCCTCGGCGTCCGCCCGTTCCGGGAGAACCTCGAGGACAAGCTCGACCTCACGTGCCGCCTCCGCGACGCGCTCGTCGCGGACACCCGGCTCCGCCTCGTGGCAGAACCCGACCTCACCATCGTCGCGTTCTCCGTGTCGATCGGCGCCGGCCGTGCCGCCGAGGAGGACGAGGCGACGCGCGCCCTCCTCGCGGCCCTCAACGCGCGCGGCACGATCTACGTCTCGGGTTGCACGGCAGGCGGAAGGCCGCGGATCCGCGTCTGCCTGTTGAACCCGCGACTCGACTCCGTGCGCGTCGAGGCCTGGCTCGTCGACCTGCGCCGATCGCTCACCGACCTCCTCCCCGCGCCCGCCGCGAACAGCCGGAGCCCCGTCCAATGAGCGGAGCGCGCGTTCTCGTGTCGGTCGTTCTCGTCGCCCGGGCGGCGCTGCTCCTCGCGGCGAGCGCCACAGCCGCCGAAGCCGCCGCCGAAGCCACCGCCGATCCCCTCGCCCCCCTCCGCTCGCGTGGCGAGCTCCGCTGGGGGGGCGACCAAGAGAGCGGGGGGCCCTACATCTTCTCCCCTCCCGACCGCCCGGAGGTCCTCACGGGGTTCGAGTGGGACCTCATGCAAGTCATCGGCGAGCGCATGGCGCTACGGCCCACGTTCGTGCAGTGCGCCTGGGACAAGCTCCCCGACCTCCTCCGCACGGGCGGGCTCGACGTCGTCGTCAACGGGTACGAGCTCACGCCGGACCGCATCCAGTCCAACATCGCGACCATCCCGTACTTCGCCTTCCAGCTCGCGCTCATCGGTCGGAAGGACGACGCCACGCTCAGAGGTTGGGCCGACGTCGGATCCCCTCCCGATGGTCGGCGGAAGCGCATCGGTGTCCTCCTCGGGACCGTGGCCGAGCAGTGGCTCTCCGCCAACTACGCCGGCCAGGTCGAAACGGTCGCCTACGCGGGCATCCCCCAGGCACTCGACCACGTCGCGGGGGGCCAGCTCGATGCGACGTTCCTCGACACGCCCGGCGCCGCGTTCTACAAGGGTCGCGCACCGAACCTCGCGTTGATCGGGGAGCCCGTCGGCGAGGGTTACTACGTCATCTACCTGCGCCCGGGGGATGTGCCGCTGCGGGACGAGCTGGACCGCGTCCTGCACGAGATCATCCGCGACGGGACAGTGCGCGGGATCTACGAAGCGTACGGCCTCTGGAGCCCCGTGCAGGAGCTCCTCGGAACCCCCGCGGTGGACCGCATCGCCGACCGCATGCTGGCCGCCGGCAGGCGTCTCCGCGGCCTCGAGGTCATCCGCGCGAACCTCCCCGTCCTCCTTCGCGCCGCGGCGATGACCGTGATCCTCGCCCTGCTCGCGATGCCGCTGGCGATGGCGCTCGGGCTCCTGATCGCCCTGGGCCGGACTTTCGGTCCGCGATGGCTCCGCGCCCCGCTCACCCTTTACGTCGAGGTCCTCCGCGGGACCCCCCTCCTGCTGCAGCTGTACGTGATCTTCTTCGTGCTGCCGTCCATCGTCCCGCTGCCCCAGCAGCTCGCGCCCTCCTACGCCCTCCTCTCCGCCGTCGTGGGGCTCGGCGTCAACTACTCGGCGTACGAGGCGGAGATCTACCGCGCTGGACTCCTCGCCGTTCCGTCGGGTCAGATGGAGGCGGCCGCCGCACTCGGCCTCACCCGGAGCCAGGCGCTGCGGATCATCCTCGTCCCCCAGGCCCTCCGCATCGTCGTGCCACCGGTCGCGAACGACTTTATCGCCCTCTTCAAGGACACGGCCGTCTGTTCGGTCATCACCGTGGTCGAGCTCTCCAAGCGTTACAGCATCGTCGCCAACCACACCGGCGCGTACCTGGAGATCGCCGCGGTGACCGCGCTCCTCTACCTCGCCATGTCCTGGCCCCTCTCCCGCCTCGCCCGGCGGCTCGAGCGGACGCTCCCGCGGGGGGAGGGACGATGACGACCGCGCCGTGCGCAGCGCCGATGATCGAGGCGCTCGACATCGTCCAGAGCTACGGACCGCGCCGGGTCCTCGATGGCGTCTCGCTCGCCGTCCAACGCGGCGAGGTCGCAGCGCTCGTCGGCGCGAGCGGAAGCGGGAAGAGCACCCTTCTCCGCGTCCTGAACGGGCTCGAACCGTTCCACTCCGGAACCGTCCGGATCGGGGACCTCGTCCACCGTGGAGGCGGCTCGGGCCCGGAGCACGAGAGGCTCCTCGTGGCGCTGCGCCGCAAGGCCGGCATGGTGTTCCAGCAGTTTCACCTCTTCCCCCACATGAGTATCCTCGACAACATCCTCGTCGGCCCCGTCCACGTCCTCGGCCGCCCGCGCGACGAGGCCGCCCCGCAGGCGCTCGAACTCCTCGCGCGGGTGGGGCTCAAAGACCGGGCGACCGATCGACCCGAGCGCCTCTCGGGCGGCGAGCAGCAGCGGGTCGCGATCGCCCGGGCGCTCGCTGTCGAGCCCGAGGTCATGCTGTTCGACGAGCCGACCTCCGCCCTCGACCCGAGGCGCGCTGCCGAGGTCCTCGCCTTCATGAGCGATCTCGCGGCGGCCGGTCAGACGATGCTCGTGGTCACCCACGCGCTCAACTTCGTACAACGCGTCGCGCGCACGGTCCACGTGATGGCCGACGGGAGGATCATCGAAAGCGGCCCGCCAACCGCGGTGCTTCAGGCGCCCGCAGACCCCCGGACCCACGGCTTCCTCGCCGCGGAGGAGGCCGCCCGGTGAAGATGCCCCCCACGTTCGAGGATCGCCGCCGCGCCGCGCTCCTGGGAGTCTTCATCGGCGACGCGCTCTCGATGCCGGTCCACTGGTACTACGACCCCGCCGACATCATCCGTGACTTCGGCCGGATCACCACCTACCAGCCGCCGCGGCCGGTCCACCCCACGTCGATCATGGACAAGTCCGCCACCGGGCACGGTGGCCGGGGCGACGTCGGGGGTGACGTGATCGGACGCATCATCCTCCACGGGAAGAAGCCCTTCTGGGGCGGTCCGCAGGGCGTCCACTACCACCAGGGTCTCCCTTCCGGCGCGAACACGCTCAACGCGCGCTGCGCACGGCTGGTGCTCGAGAGCGTGGCCGCGAACGCCGGCCGCTACGTGGCCGCCGACTTCCTCGAGCGCTACGTGGCGTTCATGACGACGCCCGGTTCACACGACGACACCTACGCCGAGTCGTTTCACCGCGACTTCTTCGCCAACTGGGCCCGGGGCCTCCCGCCCGAGCGCTGCCGGGGTGAACCCGACAGCGAGACGCCCCAGGTCGGCGGGCTCGTCATGCCGGTCACCGTGCTCGTCGCCCTCGCGCACCGGGGGCCCGGCCCGGCGTTGCTAGCGGCGCGCGAGCACCTCCGCCTGACCCACGACAGCCCGGCGCTCGAGCGGGCGCTCGAGGTCTTCGCCCACACCCTGGCAGCCGCGCTCCACGGCGCGGACCTCCGCACGGCCTGCGACGCCGCGGGGAGCCGCCTCGGCATCGATCTCGCCGCGACGGCGCGGCGGGCGGGGAGTGACCTCGCGGTCGTCCATCGCGCGTTCGGGCCGGCCTGCTACATCGAGGACAGCCTCCCCGTCGTCCTCCACTTCGCCCGGGCATACGCGGGGGACTTCGAGGGCGCGGTCCTCGCGAATACCAACGTGGGCGGCGAGAACTGTCACCGCGGCTCGTGTGTGGGCGCACTTGCCGGGGCGGCGGCCGGTCTCGCGCGCATCCCCGCGCGGTTCATCGAGGGCCTCGCCGCCCGGACCGCGATCGAGTCGGAGATCGACGCCGTCCTTGCCGTGACGCAAGCTGAGGAGCCCGGCGCGGCGTAAACGCCGCTCCGCGACCCTCGCGCTGCACGGTCGGCCACGGCCCACCTCGTCGGCCGGGCGGAACACCGCCGCCCTGCTCGGGCCCGGGCCTCTGTCACCGGGCGTCGCGCGCCCGGGCCGGGACGCCGGCCGCGGCCGACGCGGCTGCCCGGCCGCCGCAGGGATCGCCCGATCACTGGCACCTTCTCGAGCGTTTCAGCGCGGGTGAGTGGCTCGGGAGCGGTGTGTGCCCGGCTCCCGGCCCCTCAAGGCAGTCTCCAGAACGCTCGGCTGAAACCTGGAAGTGATCGTGTCGACAAAGGCCATGGAGGGACGTTTTCCACGGCCTGGCAGGCTGTGGACACACAGCCTGCTGCACCTCGAGGATGAGGTGCCGGGAGCACAGCTCCCGTGAACAGCGCAGGTTTTCGTGTGGACAAAGGCCATGGATGGACTGTGTCCACGGATAGCTAGAGCAACTCGCTGGCCAGGTCGGCCAGCGCCGAGCGCTCCCCTTTTTCCAGCGTCACATGGGCGTAGATCGGCTGGCCCATCATCCGGTGGATGAGGTAGGAGAGGCCGTTGGAGAGGGCGTCCAGGTAGGGCTGGTCGATCTGGGCCACGTCGCCGGTGAACACGATCTTCGTCCCCTCGCCGGCACGGGTGATGATCGTCTTCACCTCGTGAGGCGTGAGGTTCTGGGCCTCGTCCACGATGAAGAACATCCGCTGCAGGCTGCGACCACGGATGTAGGCCAGCGGCGTGATCATGAGTTTTTCCGATTCGCGCATGTCGACGATCCGCTTGGCCGCCTGTGTTTCTTCACCGCACTGGTGGCGGATCACGGTGAGGTTGTCGTACAGCGGCTGCATGTAGGGATCGAGTTTGTCGGCGATGTCGCCAGGGAGGAACCCGAGATCGCGGTTGGAGAGGGGCACGACCGGACGGGCGAGGAGGATCTGCCGGTACTTCTGCCGGCACTCGAGGGCCGCCGCGAGGGCGAGGAGGGTCTTGCCCGTGCCCGCCGTGCCGGAGAGCGTGACGAGCTTGATGTCGTCGTCCATCAGGGCGCGGAGGGCGAACGCCTGTTCGGCATTGCGCGGCGTGATCCCGTAACAGCTCTGTTTTTCGACCCGGTGGAAGGAGGACGTGGCGCGTTGGAACGTGGCCAACGCCGACTTGCTGCCGTTGCGGAGGACGAAGTTCTCGTTCGGCAACGGGGGCTGCGCGAGCGCGAGGCGGTCGGCCGAGAGGACCCCGGGCGTGCCGTAGAGCTCGTCGATGAGGTCCGACGCGAGGCCCTCGACCGTGCGCCGGCCGGTGTACAGCTTGTCGAATCCCTGGACCTTGTCGGCGGTGTAGTCCTGGGCGCGGAGGCCGAGCGACTTGGCCTTCATCCGCAGGTTCGTGTCCTTGGACACCAGGATCACCTGCCGCGGCGCTTGCTCGCGCTGCAGTCCCATCGTGGTCTGGAGGATGCGATGGTCGGGCGTGTCTTGGAGGAACGACTCGTGGAGACGGTCCCGCGGGGCTCCGCCGAGGACGACCCGGATCGAGCCGAGACCGGAGCCGAGCGGGCTGCCGGCTGCCGAGAGCACGTCACCCGTGAGGGCGTCGATGTGCCGCAGGAACTCCCGCGCCTGGAAGTGGATGTCTTCGTTGCCACGCTTGAACTGGTCGAGCTCCTCGAGCACCGTGATCGGGATCGCGACGTCGTTCTCCTCGAAGTTCCGGATGCAACCGCTGTCGTGCAGGATCACGTTGGTGTCGAGTACGAACAGTTTCGGGGTGGCATGGGGCATCCTGGCCTCCTCTCGGGCGGGGAACGACGGCATCCGTGCCGCGCGGCAATCGTAGCCGACCCCGCCCGCGGCGTGGACCCCGTTTTGCCCGGTCCGGGCGCCACCTCGCGCGATGCTCACAATCCATCCCGGGCCGGCTGCGGCGTTGGTGAAAAACCCTGCTCTTCGCGGACTCGGCCGGCGGGCAACCTCCGGCTTTCGACCGACCCGCCGGTGGCGTCATCGCTGGGGCCCTCGCGGGGCGAAACGTTCCGCTCCTTGAAGAACCGCACGATCAGGGCCGGGGCGGCGGCGGGATACTCGTGGCCGCCGGGATGCACGAGCCACACCACGGGCGTGCCGCTGGCCGACGGATAGAGCGTGCCGACGAGGCCGCCCGCCTCGGCCCAGCGCTCCCCCTCCGCGTCGCAGCCGTTGGCCGTGCGGATCGTCTCGACCGTTTGCTTTTGGCCGGCGAACGGCACGATCGGGTCGCGCTCACCCGAGACGTGCAGCACCGGCAGGGCCCGGGCCCCCGCCGCTCCCTGCCGGCCCCGGCTCCCGGCAGCCGAGGGGGCGATCGCGGCGAACGTGTCGGCCCGTTGAACGCCGAGGAGGTAGGTGAAGCCGCCACCGTTGGAGTGCCCCGTGGCAAACACCTGCTCGTCGTCGATCGGGTAGCGGTCGCGGAGCGTGACGAGCATGGCGTCGACGAAGCGGAGGTCGCGATCCCCGTTGAACCCGGGGCCCGGCTGCCACCCCGACCGCGCCCCGTCGGGGTCGCGCGGCGTGGCCGTCGGCAAACCCTGCGGGCAGACGATCAACGCCTCGGGCCAGTGCTCCTGGAACCCGAGACGCGCCATGGCCCGCATCCGGCCGCCGTGGCCGTGGAACACGAAGACCACCGGGATCCGTCCGGCCGGGGCCGCGCGCGGCGGGATGACGAGGGCTTCCCGCGTGGCCTCGCCGACGGTCCAGGCGACGACATGCGGCGGCTCGGCCGCCGGAAGCGCGGCGCCAGCCGACAGCAGGGCGACGAGGCCAATCAGGCAGGTGACCGGGCGGTGCGTGCTGGAGCGAGTCATGCGTATCCTCCCGCTGGTTTTCCGCACCGAGGGGCACGGAGGCGATCACCCGGCGTCGTTTCGGCCGCGACAGGATACCGCGACTCGCCCCTCGCGCGGCATCCGCCGCTTCAAGCGAGCACCTCCGTCACGACCTGCCCATGGACGTCGGTGAGGCGGTAATCGCGCCCGCCGTGGCGGTAGGTGAGCCGCTCGTGGTCGATGCCCATGAGGTGGAGCATCGTGGCGTGGAGATCGTGGAGATGGACCCGCTTCTCCACGGCGTGCCACCCGAACTCGTCGGTGGCCCCGTGCACCGTGCCACCCCGCACGCCACCGCCGGCCATCCACATCGTGAACCCGAACGGATGGTGCTCGCGACCGTCGGTGCCCTCGGCTGTGGGAGTCCGGCCGAACTCGCCCCCCCACACGACGAGCGTGTCGTCGAGAAGGCCGCGCGCGGCGAGGTCGGCCAGGAGCGCGGCGATGGGGCGGTCGACCGCCCGGCAGCGACCGGGCAGGTCGCGCTGCAGGTTGCCGTGCTGGTCCCAGAAGTTGTTGACCGGGGCGGAGAACAACTGCACGAACCGCACACCCCGCTCCACCAGGCGCCGGGCGAGGAGGCACTGCCGCCCGAAGAGGCGCGTGGCCTCGTCGTCGGTGCCGTAGAGGCGGTGGGTGGCCGCCGTCTCCGCCGCCAGGTCGAACGCCTCGGGGGCCTCGGCCTGCATGCGGAAGGCGGTCTCGAAACTGGCGATGCGGGCCTCGAGATCGGGGTGCGCCGGACGGTCTCGGCGATGCAGTTCGTTGAGCCGGGCGAGAGCCTCGAGTCGGGCGCGCTGCCGGCCGCGGTCGGCGGACGGGTCGCCCAGATCGGCGATCGGAGCGTCGGGGTCGCGGATGAGCGTGCCCTGGTGGGCGCTGGGCAGGAAGCTCGAGCTCCACAGCTGCGCCCCCTGGAACACCGGCTTCGGGCAGACGACGACGAACCCGGGGAGGCTCTCGTTCTCGGTGCCGAGCCCGTAGGTGAGCCAGGATCCGACGCTCGGTCGGGAGAAGGCCTGCTCCCCGGTGCACAACTGGAGTGCGGCCCCGGTGTGGTTGATGTTGTCGGCGACCATCGAGCGGATCACACACACCCGATCGATCTGCCCGGCCAGGCCTGGCAGCAGTTCGCTGACCTCGATTCCCGATTGCCCGTGCCGGGCGAACCGCCACGGCGAGGGGAGGAGGTTGCCCGTCCGGGTCCGCTCCAGCCGGGGCTTCTCGAAGGGCAGGGGCTTGCCGGCATCGACCGCCAGGCGTGGCTTCGGGTCGAGCAGATCGACATGTGACGGGCCGCCCGGCATGTAGAGGAAGATCACGCGCCGGGCGCGGGGCGGGTGGTGGGGCAGGCCCGGCAGGGCCGCCGCGGTGGCGCTCCGCCCGAGGAGGTCGCCGAGGGCGAGGAGGCCGAAGCCGCCGCCGACACGCGACAACAGCGCGCGGCGTGGCAGCGCGACCGCCTCCCCACGCTGGCACCGTTCAGTCGACATGGGCAAACTCGTTGGCGGTGAGGAGAACGTGGGCGAGATCGTGCCAGCCGTCGTCGCCGCCCGCTGCGACCAACTCGCCGGCGAGCGCGATCTCCTCCGGCCGCGGCATCCGGCCGAGGAGGAGCCGCCAGGTGTGCTCGATGCGCCGCGGCGTGGCGTCGGAAGACCCGTCCGGGACGTCGCGCGCCAGCCGCGCGGCGAGGGCGCCGGCGACACCCTCCATGAAGGGATTGTTGAGGAGGAACAGCGCCTGCGGGGCGACCGTGCTCACGTCGCGCCGTTCGACGACCGCATCGGGATTGGCGGCGTCGAAAAGGGTGGCGAACGTGGCCCGGTCCCATCGCGCCGTCTGCACATAGAGGCTGCGCCGCGGCACCGTCATGGCGGCGACTGCCGGTCCGCCGGCCGTCCGGTCGAGCGTGCCGGCGACGGCGAGCATCGCGTCGCGGAGGGCCTCCGCCTCCAGTCGCCGGGCGTCGTAGCGGCCGAGGAGCCTGTTGTCCGGGTCGACCGCCCGGGCCGCGGCCGTGGCCCGGCCCGACTGGCGGTAGGTGGCCGAGAGGACGATGCGCCGGTGGAGTTTCTCGAGCGACCAGCCGTCGGCGACGAACCGACTGGCGAGCCAGTCGAGGAGCGCGGGATGGGTGGGGGGCTCGGAGAGAAGCCCGAAGTTGCTCGCCGTCGGCACGAGCCCGCGGCCGAAATGCCATTGCCATACCCGGTTGACGATCACCCGGGGAGTGAGCGGATTGGTCGGCGCGGTGAGCCAGGCCGCCAGTTCCCGCCGCCCGCTTCCCGTGCCGATCGGTGGCTGGTCGGCACCGGCGAGGAAGACAGGCATCCGGCGCGGCACGGTCGGCCCGAGTTTCGCGTAGCTGCCGCGGACATGGATCGGCACGTCCTGGATCCCGGGAAAGAGGCCACCGGGGACCCCACCCTCGCTCACCGCGAGTGCCCGGGGCGGCTCCGCGGGTGCCGCGGCGAGGAGGGCGTCACGCTCGCTTTCGAGCGCCAGCCGCTCGGGGTCGGCAGCGGGCGCGCCCCCGCGGTCGAGGGCCGCGAGCGTGGCCTCGAGGTGGGTCACGAGAGCCCGCTGGCGCTCGATCCGCTCGGCCACGGCGGGTGCCACGAGGGGGCGGCGCTGGAGCGTGATCTCGCCCCCCTTGGTGCCCAGTTCCGCGAGCATGCGCGTGCTGTAGAAGATCCCGGCCAGGCCGTAGTAGTCGGCCTGCGACACCGGATCGAACTTGTGGTCGTGGCAGCGGGCACAACCGAGCGTGAGGCCGAGGAACGCCTTCCCAACCGTGTCGATCTGGTCGTCCACCATGTCGCTGACGAGTTTCTCCTTGTCGGCGTCGCCGCGGTCCCAGGCGCCGTTGACGAGGAAGGTCGTCGCCACGAGGCCGTCGGGATGGACTGCGCCGCCGTCCGGCGCCTGGAGCAGGTCGCCGCAGATCTGGTGGGTGATGAACCGGTCGAAAGGCAGATCCTCCTGGAACGCCTTCACGACCCAGTCGCGGTAGCGCCACGCCTCGAGCGGCTCGCAGACGGCGTTGCGGGCCGCGGGATCGCCGTCGTGGTAGTCGGCATACCGGACGACGTCGAGCCAGTGCCGCGCGAAGCGCTCGCCGTGGGCCGGCGTGGCGAGGAGCCGATCGACCACGGTGGCCCAGGCTGCGGCAGAATCATCGGCGAGGAAAGCGTCGATTTCCGCAGGGGTGGGAGGCAAGCCGGTGAGGTCGAACGTCACCCGGCGGAGCCACACGCTGCGATCGGCCTCCGGTGCCGGGCCCAACCCCTGCGCGGCCAGCCCGGCCCACACGAATCGGTCGAGGTCGTCCTGCGGCCACGACGTGGCCACCTCCGGCGGGGCGGGATCGGCGATCGGCTGGAAGGCCCACCAGCGCTGCTGGGTCGGCGTCGGTGCCCAGGGGCGTGGTGGCGCGACCGACGCGTCACCCCCGAGCGGCCCCTCGGGCATCACCGCGCCCGCCGCCACCCAGGCCTCGAGGGCCGCCACCTCTCCCGCCGGCAGACGGCCGTCGGGGGGCATGCGCGGCGCCTCACCATGGCGCACGGCCCGGATGATCGCACTTGCGGCGGGATCACCTGGCACGAGTGCCGGTCCGGAGGCGCCGCCGGCCAGGAGCGCGGCCCGCGAATCGAGTCGCAGGCCCCCTTCGGCGGCGTCGCCGGCATGGCAGCGCCAGCAGCGTTCCACGAGCACCGGCCGCACGTGCCGCTCGAACGAGTCGAGCGCGTCGGTCGGGGACGCCGCCGGCAGCCACGGGCAGGTCGCCGACAGCGTCCCCCAGGCGACGAGCGCCCGCGGCAACAAACGAGAGCGAACCCCGGGGCGAGCCATGGCCCAGCGCCTCCGCCGCGGCAAAGCGAGATGAATCCTGCCCGCGCCTGACAGGCGGGGCGGTGTATCGGCAGCCTACCGCGCCCGTCGTGCGGCGGCTTCCCACGCGGCGTCAGTCGTGTTCCCCACGGTCGGCTGCGGCGAGCACCTGGTGCGCGTTGCTCCGGCCGGACGACCTTCCACCGGCCGCCGGCACCGTGGTAAGCTCCGCGCAGCCCGTCCGGTACACCCTGCGGAGTCGCAACCGTGTCACGCCTGTCTGTCAGCCTCGCCGCCGCGCTGCTCGCTGCCACCGGCGCCCTGCCGCTGTGGGCGGCCGATGCCAGGCAGGAGGCGATCGACCGCGATCACGCCCTCACCAAGGGAACCTGGCGGATCGTCGCGCTCGTGGTCAACGGCAACACGGTGAATGACGACGACGCCCGGAAGATCACCGTCGTCAACGGCGCACAGGGGGATTGGGAACTTCTCGTCGACGGCAACCGGGTGGCGCGCGGCACGAGCACCATCGACCCGACGACCACCCCGAAAGAGATCGACGCCACCGTCACCGAGGGGGACGGCGTGGGGCGGAAGACGCTGGGGATCTACGAGACGGGGGAGAAAACCAGGCCAGGCGGGTGTGCTACGCCTCCGCCGAACGGTCCCGCCCCGGGGAGTTCACCTCCGATCCGGGCAGCGAGCGCACGCTCGTCGTCTTCGAACGCGTGCCGGCGGAGTGAGCCGGGGCCACCGGTGAGCGCGGTGCCCTCCGGCGACCAAACCTGATCCGTGGCCAACCACCGGAGGGCGTTCGCCCGGGGCCTCACCCGCCACCGCCCCCGGCGAGGAGGTCGGCCGTGGCGATCAACTCGCGGGCCAGGCCGGCGGCGATCCCCGTGCCCTCGCTGCCGGGCAACACCGGCCAAGTATAGGTTTCCACCTCCAGGTGCGGGATCTCCGGGAGGCGCATGACGGCCGCCAGGGCCCGGCGCAACTCCCCGCGCGTGGTCCCCACGTCGCCGAGCCGTTCGGCATCCACGGGCACATGGAAGTGCACGCGCCACGCCGCGGCGCCGAGCCAGTCGGCCGCCGGCTCATGGCACTGCGCCGACGTGAGATCGACGAGCCGGAGAATCGTGCCGTCGGGGCGGCGTGCGAACGTCTGATGGAGATAACGCGGCTCCACGAACCGGGCCAAGCCTGCCCGCGCGCCGGGATCGGCGGGGTGGTCGAGCTCGATGGCACAGCTCACCTGCACCTTGTTGATGCGGATCCCCGCGCCCGTGAGCCGGGCGATAGCCGCGCCGGCATCCTCGAACTCCACCGCCTGGTGGCAGACGTCGTAGCACAGGCCGACGTGCTCGCGGACGATCGCTTCCGCGCCACTCTCCGCCGCCGCCCGCCACAGGCGTGCGAAGAAGGCGATCGCCTCCGCCGTCGTCTCGACGAGGCAAAAGGGCTCCGGCTCGATCGCCAGGCGGATCGTGCGTCCCGTGCGCTCGCGGAGCCGGTGCCAGGCCACGGCCAGTTCCACGAGCCGCGCCTCCGCCGCGGCCTCGAACGCCGGGCCGTGGTCATGTCCCTTGAAGCCCAGCGGCAGCGTGGAAATGCTCCCCACGCCGCCGGCCGGGAGCAGCTCGGCGAGCAGCTCACCGCAGCCGAGTGTGTAGTCGAGCCGCGACTGCTCCGCCCAGGTGGGGCGGTAGACGCGGTCCTTGACCGACTCTCCATGGAAGTCGCCGTGGGGAAAGGCGTTCATGGTGTGACAGACGAGGCCCCGCTCGGCGACGGCGGCGGCGAGTCGGCGGCCGCCCGCGGGGGTTTGCTGCAACTCGAGGAGGGCCGCGGCGGGCAACCACAGGCCGACGCCGATCGGGAACGGGCAGCCGTCGCGCACCGGGACGGCAAACGTGTCGAGCATCCCGGGCAGGTCGGCCGCCGACCGGCAGGGATGGACGTTGGTGCAATAGTGCAGTGGGGAAGGTGTCACGACCCCGATGATACGCTGCCGCTGGGGGCCGGGATCACAGGGCGCGGCGATGACGTCGTGCCCCGGCTCGCACGGCCGGGGCCGCCACCGGCGCGCCGCCCGCGGCTCCCGGCGCGACCCCGGACGGGCTGCCCGCGGGCGCGGTGGCAACCGTCGGCCGGGGTCGGTTTCCGCCGGCGGAACTGGCTCCGCGACCGCCACGCCGTCCACGCTCCGCGGACCTGGGCTTGCCACCGGAGCGGCCGCCTCGCGGTCCACGCGACCCGCCTTCGGGCCGGCGTCCGGTCCGGCCCGGGATCTCGGCCGCGACCGGATCGGCCATCTCCGGGAACTCCGCCGACGGCAGATCGCCGCACGGCGGCAGCGACCGGCGGAGGAGCTTCTCGATGGCCGCCAGCCGCGGGCGCTCCTCGTGGTCGCAGAAACTCACCGCGGCACCGGTGTGGCCGGCACGGCCGGTGCGTCCGATGCGGTGCACGTACGTCTCCGGCTCGTGCGGCAGCTCGTAGTTGACCACGTGCGACACCTGATCCACGTCGATGCCCCGGGCGGCGATATCGGTGGCGATGAGCACCGGGGGACGCGGCCCCTTGAAGGCGGCCAGGGCCCGCTCGCGCTGCTGCTGCGATTTGTCGCCATGGATGGCCGCCGCCACGATTGGCCGCCGCCACGATTCCGGACCGGTCGAGCTCGCGGTGGAGACGGTCGGCACCGCGCTTGGTGCGCGTGAAGACGATCACCCGGCCGGTGCCCCCGCGACGGAGGAATTCCACCAGCAGTTTCCGCTTCTCCCCGCGGGCCACGAAGCACACCGACTGCGCGACGGTGTCGGCAGGGGTGGCCTGCGGCGCGGTCCGCACCTCCAGCGGCGTCCGCAACAGATCGGCGGCGAGCTGCCGGACCTCCTCGGGGAGGGTGGCGGAGAAGAGGAGCGTCTGCCGCTCACGTGGCAGCAGCCCGACGATCCGCCGGACGTCATGGATGAATCCCATGTCGAGCATCCGGTCGGCCTCGTCGAGGACGAGTACCTCGACCGCACGCAGATCGACCAGTCGTTGGCCGACCAGATCGAGGAGCCGACCCGGGGTGGCGACGAGGACGTCGACGCCGGGGCGCAGCGCCGCGGCCTGCGGCGACTGCCCGACGCCGCCGTACACCAGCGCGGTCGTCAACGGGGTCTTCCGGCCGTAGGCCCGGAAGCTGTCGTGGATCTGACCGGCGAGTTCACGCGTCGGGGCCAGCACCAGCACGCGGCAGCTCTTGGGCTGTCGCCCCCGCGGTTGGTGCGCGAGGCGTTCGAGGATCGGCAGGGCGAACGCAGCCGTCTTTCCCGTGCCGGTCTGGGCGCAGCCGAACAGGTCGCGACCGGCCAGCACATGGGGGATCGCCTTGGCC
>RFRL01000076.1 GCA_009924545.1 Planctomycetia bacterium
CGACGGCACCACGATCCGACTCGGCGAGTACCGCGGTCGCAGCGCCGTGGTGCTGTTTTTCTATCCCAAGGACGGCACGCCGATCTGCACGCAGGAGGCGTGTGCGTTCCGCGACTCATTCGCCGACTTCCGCGCGGCGGGGGCCGAGGTGATCGGCGTGAACAGCGACTCGGTGGCGAGCCACCGCGCTTTCGCGGCGAAGCACTCCCTTCCCTTCCCCCTGGTGGCCGACACCGACGGCAGCGTGCGCAAGGCCTTCGGCGCGCCGAGCATCCTCGGGTTCGTCCCGGGGCGGACCACCTACGTGATCGACAAGGAGGGGATCGTGCGCACGGTGTTCACCGCCAACTTCGCGGCCGATGCCCACGTCCGCGAGGCGCTCGCCGCCCTGCAGTGAGCGCCGAAAAGTCGCGCGGCCGTCAGCAGCACCCGCTGTCCCCCACCCCGCACTTTTCCGGGGCGAGGCAGGTGGTGTGCCGGCTACCGAGGGAGAAGAGCAGTCCCGCGCGGGTGACCTCGGCCGCGGAGATCGCCGACCTGGTCACGACCCTGCCGGCGACGACGCCACTGGCCGTCGTCTGCGGAGGTCACGAGTCGTCGAACGCGGCGACGCTCGCCAGCCGCGAGGCTTCGGGAGCCGGGGGGACGGTATCCCAGGGCACGGTGGGGCCGGACGGTGTTGGAGTGCCGCCGCCATTCGATGAGCACCTTCGCCGCCGACGATCGAGAATACAGCGGCCTGTTTGCATGGGTTCGATCCACCGTGCTACCCTCGGATCGGGAGGAAGGCCTTCAGAGCTTCTTGCGGGACCTCGCTTCCCCCTTCCCCGCCCTCGGCCAAACCAATGCGACATCGGCGCCTTGGCCTTACCATGATCGAACTCTTGGTCGTCGTCGCCATCATCGGGACGCTGATCGGCTTGCTGCTTCCGGCCGTCCAGAGCGCTCGTGAGGCAGCCCGTCGCATCGAGTGTCAGTCGAACCTGAAGCAGATCGGCCTGGCGACGCTCCAGTATTTCGACGCCCACAAGGGCCGGTTCTTCCTGCACCACACCTTCCTCGCGGACGTGGACTCCAACGCCAGCGCCGCCGACTCCTTCGCCGAGGTCTACTGGGAGGACAAACTCCATCCCTACATCGGCGGGTCCGTGGGTGACGTGGAGATGCTGGCCCGCCGGGGCATTACCGACGACATGGTCTTCCGCTGTCCGTCCGATCCATCCCGCCCGGCGATCTTCTACAACGCCGACGGTGATTCCAACGGCATCGCCCATCGCACGAGCTACCTCCTCAACTCGCTCCTCACGCACATGACGAGGCGATACGGGGCGTGGACTTTGCCGCGCTTCCAGCAGGAGGTCGGGCTGTCGAAGTTTTGCTCGTTCGTGGAGCGAGAGGCCACATCTTTTGCCCCCGATACCGGCAACGATCCCCGGCAGGACGATTTCGACATCTGGCTCGGCACCGACATCATCTCGAAGTGGATCGCCGCCCGTCGCCATGTCGGGGTGTCGAACTGGCTCTACCTCGACGGTCACGTGACGGCCCTCGAGTGGAACGAGGTCGTCGCCGACCTCTATCCAGACGGTACCGTCCTCGTCGGGGACGGTTCGTATCTCGAGTGATCGGCGCCGTGTCGCAACGAGCCCTCGAACCGTTCAGGGATTGTTCGAAGCGAACAGCCGGATCGCCCACCAGGCGCCGGCGGCCAGGAGGGCCCCGCAGGGCACGGTGGTCACCCACACCCCGAGTCGCGATCGTCATGATTCTGCACGAGCTTGCCCCAGTCGATCGGCGGGCCACGGGCGGGAGACGGGCGGGGACCTGAGCGGCTCGCCGAGGTGTGGGAGACTCTCCCGGATCGGACCGGGATCGGTGATGAACGAGATCAGCCGGACGTCGCCACCACACCCAAGGGCACGCAAAAGGAGACTCCTCCCCCACCCGCGCCATGAGTTTCGCCCAAGCGATCCGGGAGGTGTCGTGAGATCGCGGTTGGTCGCATGAGTCGCAGCAGTCGCCGGTGGCATCTCGGACGATGGAGGGATGGCGGCCGATGGAGCCGAGGCTGGTTTCGCGCCAGGGAGTGGGTCGGTTCGTCGAGCCACGGATCGTTGGGATGTACTCTGTGTGATGGGTATGGCCACCAACAGCGAACCACCTTCGGTGACCGACGACAACCGTCTCGATGACGGGGAATGGGCGGCTTGGTACGCGCTGACGCCGCTGCAACGGCTCGAGGAGAGCAGTAAGCTGTGGGGGGCATACCTGACGCTGGGAGGTTCGCTTGACCCCGAGCCCGATTCTCAGAGTCCTTTCTTCGATCCAGAGGAATGGCGTGCGGTCGCTCTTGATGGGCGGCCAGGCCTGCGTGTTGGACGGCGGGGCGGAGTTTAGCCGAGACACGGATCTCGTCATCGTTTCCGATGTCGCCAATCTCGACCGCCTCCGTGCGGCGCTCTCCGAGCTCGACGCCCATCCGATCGCGGTTCCCCCCTTCGAGCAGCGGTTTCTCGACGAAAGGGCTCGCCATCCATTTCCGTTGCCGGGCGGCCGGTGTCGAGGGCATGCGGCTTGACGTGATGAGCCGGCTTCAAGGGCTGCGCGCCTTCGAGACGCTGTGGGACCGCCGAACGACGATCAACACGGGAGAGCAGTCGATCGAAGTCCTCTCCCTGCCCGACCTCGTGACCGCGAAGAAAACGCAGCGTGACAAGGACTGGTCGATGATCGCCCGGCTCGTGGAGGCTCACTGGACCCAAACCAGGCCGCCCGCGTCGGATGCGGCGATCGACTTCTGGCTCCGCGACTTGCGGACGCCGGCGTTCCTGACGCAGGTGGCCCGCGAGGCGCCTGCCAGCTGCCGTCGCATCGCCGCAGAGAGGCCCCTGCTCATGGCCGCCCTGTCGGGCGACGAAGCGGCGGTGACGCGGCTCCTGCGCGAGGAGGAGGACCGGGAGCGTGAGGCGGATCGCCACTACTGGGCGCCTCTCAAGCGGCGACTCGAGGCCTTGCGACGGGAGTACCACGAGCGCCGCTGACAGACCCGCCGCCGACCGATGGCTGGCACCTGGAGGGGAGAGGTCGTGACGCTCGACGAAGGGAGTGCGGCGGCGCGGGGGTTCGTCGGCTTCGGTGGCGGCAACAAGAAAGTGGGCATCGACGTCGTGCTCTGTGATCCGCAGTTGGCCGGGGGGCAGGCGTTCTTCGTCCTCGACACCTCCGACAAGGGGCGAAGGACCCCGGGCGCGGTGCCGCTCGGCGCCTTGGCCGGTTTCAACCCCGCGGTGATGATCGGCCGGGCGGCCGCCACGGCCACCGGGATCGACGACATCACCCAGCAGGGGCGGATTTCCCGGGAGATCGCCGAAAGTATCGTGGCTCTCCGCTGAAGGCCCAGGCCGCGGGATTGATGGGCCACACGATCCCGATGCGCGCTCCAAACGAGGCTCGCGGCGCTTCGCACGCAGCCCGCCCTGCGGACTGATTTTCTCAAAGAGATGCGGCGGATTCTCCCGGCCGCCGTCGTCCGCGACGCGCTTTCCAAGAAGCCGTCCTGGAGCTTTCTCATCCCGGCCGTGAGCGAGCTTGGCGAGCAAGCCGTCGCGGCCGTGAAGTCGCCGCTCTGATCGCCCCGCCCCGCTGGCGACCGTGCCGCCTGTCGAGCCACACCCCTCACGTGGCGAAATCAATCCATGGCCCCCATCCTCGCTCTCCCGCTGTTCTTGTCGGCACACGGCGGGAAGCGTAAGATTCTTACTGGTAGGTGTAAGAATTCTGGGAACGCGCACGATGAAGATTACCTCCAAGGGCCAAGTTACGATTCCCCAGGAACTGCGGGAACGCGCCGGACTGATGCCTGGCTGCGAAGTCGAGTTTTATGAGGCCCGAGATGGTCGTGTCTTCATCAGGAAACTCACCGGCGGCAGACGGGGCCGCAGCATCGTGGAGCGGCTGCGCGGGCAGGGGAGCGTGAGCATGACCACCGCAGAGATTCTGAATCTCACCCGCGGAAGGTGACCCCCTTCGATGGCCGTCTTCGTCGATTCCTGCGTGCTCCTCGATGTCTTCACAGAAGACAACGCGTGGTTCGAATGGTCGGCGGCGGCGCTCGAAAAGGCGGCAGACGAGGGGGCGCTGGTGATCAATGCGGTCGTGTATGCCGAGATATCGGTGAGGTTTGAGCGCATCGAGGAGTTGGACCTCGCTCTCGCTTCCGATGGCTTCGACCTCCGCTCCATTCCGCGCGAAGCCGCATTTCTCGCTGGCAAGATCTTTCTCAAGTATCGCCGCGCTGGGGGGCGGAAAGTCGCTCCATTGCCCGATTTTCTGATTGGCTCCCATGCCGCCGTCGAGCGTTTGCCCCTGCTCACGCGCGATGAAAGACGCTTTCGCACGAACTTCCCCTCGTTGCACCTGATCAGCCCCCGTGGGTCTTGACGGAGGAGATCGCTCTCGCACCGGGAGCAAAGAAAGGGGTGCGCGCCACGACACGTGAAGAGATCCATCAACTGGCTTCATCAAGGCGATGCCGCGGTTTCTCCCGGCCGCCGTCGTCGGCGACGCGATGTCCAAGAAGCCGTATGACCTGCCCCGCGGTGCGGTACCAGATTTTGAGTCAGGGATTCACCCTCAGGTAGACCAACCCCTAACTTGAATCCTGGTGCCATTCGGGGGGCAGGTCAGTGGGCGTCTCGCGCAACAAAACGCGCAACAGCGACCTCTCCGACGACCAAAAACCACTAGGCCCGGTGTGATTCGAACACACGACCAAGGGATTATGAGTCCCCTGCTCTTACCGCTGAGCTACGGGCCCGCGTGCCCGTTTTCTAGGGGTTTTCCCCCGCGGTGTCCAAGCCCCGCGAAAACCTGTCGCCCAGCGCGACAACCAGCCGCGCTGCGGCAGGACCCGCTTCCTGCCGCAGCGCCGCACCAGCGCGCCTCAGACACAGGGATTGCGCACCCGTAGCGCCGGGAACCGACCGAAGTCACGATCGGCGGTCCACAGTTCCGTGACGCCGTGAGACAGGCAGATGGCGGCGATACGGGCGTCGTGGACGCGAGCCCCGACGATGTCGCCCCCGGCGAGGAGCGGACGGAGCGACTCCCAGTATCCGGGCCCCTCGCCGATCAACCGGGCCGTCGGTGACTCGAGGAAAGCATCGACGGCATCGATGGCCCGGGCATTCGACAACGGCGTGCGGAAGATCCGCGGGTTCGTCGTCACCGCCAGGAACTCGTGGATGCAGGGCCACGGCAGGGCCCACGCTGCGGGCCCCTCGGCGAGCTCCCCGACCCTCTCCCTTGCCTTCTCGTGCCAGGTGTACTCCGAGCGCACGAACGCCACGAGGATGTTCGTGTCGACGGCGATCACGTGCCCCGCCCCCGGTAGATCTCGTCGCGCACGCGCTGCCAATCCCCGTCGGCGAAGTCGGGCTGGAATCCTCCGCCAACCGGCTCGATCGCGCGGAGACGGAAGGCCTCCCGACGGGGCCGCCGCTCGTCGAGGACCCGGCGGAGACCCTCCTGGACGAGGTCCTTGAGCGTCGTCCGGTCGCGCGATGCCACCTCGCGGGCCTCCCGCAAAAGAGCTTCGGCAACATCGATTGTCGTCTTCATATTGCTGACAATACTGCCACAACCAGCGGATTGCAATCTTTCCTGACAATCGCTTCCCGGCATCGCCAGAGTCGCTTCGAGGATGCGGCGGTAAGGCCGGGCAGGTGTCCAACTCGGTTTCGACGGGCCCGCAGCCATGCTCGGCGACCGGATCAGCGGTGTTCATGAAGACCCAAGCGGCGGGACGGGTAACTTCCGGCATCGAGCCGCGTGCGGCCGTACCGCCGTGGCGTCACACCCGCCCCATCCCCTGCACCCGACGCCAGGCCGAGAGCTGGCCGAGGTGCATGTTCTCGTGGGCCGCCATCACGAACACGAAGCAATCCCCCATGGTCGGCAGGAACGCGCGGATCGCCTCGGAGGGGGTCGGGTCGGACCAGCGCGACGCCGGGAACGCCGGCAGGGCCGCCGCGATCCGGCCGTGGGCCTCCTCCAGGGCCGCGAGGAGCTCCGCCTTGGACGGGTACCGCCCCGCGTCGGCCACCGGGGTGGAGTTCCAGTCGAAAAGCGCGGTCCACTCCCCCGGGCACACGGGTGACAGGCCCATCATCGCGCCGAGCATGTCGGCGGTGCAGGCGAGGTGGCCGAGCACCCACGCGGCATGGTTCATGCCGGGGGCGGGCTGGACGGCCAAGTGCGCGTCGGCGACGTCAGCCACGAGGCGACGGGCGTAGCCGAGGTTCATGTTCCAAGCGTGAAGGAGCGGCGCGGTGGTCATGGGAGGTCTCCGCTGACGGTGGAGGGGGCTGACGGTGGAGGGGGCTGACGGTCGACGGACGATCGAGCCCGCGTGTCGGCACGACGACGCTGGCTCATGGTAGCGGCACCATCCGACACCGCCGCAGCGCCATGGCGTCGACCCCCCGGGGTGCCGCTATCCTGGATTGACGGCTGCGATAAGGAGCCGGATCGCCCCAGGGCTGTCCACCATCGCCACACCGGCACCACGGCCGCTTTGCCGGACGTGGTGGCTTCCTTCGACGACCTCCCCCGGCCGCCCGTTTTGACGAGCTTTCTCCCACGCCAGGAGCCCGACCGATGCACTCCGCGGTGACGCCCCGGCGCTCGATGCGCGAGATCATGGCCCGGGGGCGCGTGCTGCCGATCCTGTCGATCCACGATCCGGCCGCGGCGGTGCCCGTGGCCCGGGCGCTGGTGGCCGGCGGGGCGCTGGCCTTCGAGGTGCTCCTGCGCACGCCCAGTGCCCCCGCCGCCGTGCGGGCGATGCGCGACGCCGTTCCCGAGGCCGACGTCGGCCTGGGCACGCTCCTCACCCCGGCCGACGTCGAGACCGCCGTCGCCGCCGGGGCGTCGTTCGGCGTGTCACCCGGCCTCACCCCCGCCCTCTCCGCCGCGGTGGCGGCGCACCGCCTGCCGTTCCTCCCCGGCGTGGCGACGCCGAGCGAGGTGCTCGCGGCGCGGGAACACGGGTTCCACGAACAGAAACTGTTTCCGGCCCACGGCCCGGCGGGCATCGCCTTCATCCAGGCGCTGGCACCGATCGTGCCCGACGTGGTGTTCTGTCCGACTGGAGGCGTCCGCCCCGAGGATGTCGCCGGCTATCTGAAGCTGCCCAATTGCCCGGTCGTGGGAGGCTCGTGGGTGGTGCCGGCCGAAGCGGTCCGGGCCGGTGACTGGGCGGCGATCACGGCGCTGGCCCGGGCGGCCATGGCAGCGGGCTGAGCGGCGGAGGCGGCCACCCCCGTCCTTTCCGACACCTTCCCGGCACCGCCCTCGAATCGGAGCTACCCTCGAAGGAGTCACCCGGGAGTCACCCGTATCCCCCGCTCCGGCAGCCACTCCGATGTTCTCGTTCCACCGGTCACAGCCCCTCGGCCGCGCCCTCATCGTCGCCATGAGCCTCGCGGGCTTCCGCGCCACGGCGGCGGAGCCCGCGCCGGCGCCCGCTTCCGCCGCCACCACACCGCGGCCGTTGTCGCTCGGCGACCGACTCGATCCCGCGGTCGACTACCGCTACGACCCGCTCAACGAGAAACTCACGCCGATCGCGCGGAAGGACCTCAAGCCGGGCCACGTCTACCTGCGTTCCAGTGCCGCGCGTGGCGCCCATGTGTGGAGCCACGTCGATGCCGGCGGGCAGTTCCGCTACGAGCTCGGCCCCGGCTCGTCGTTTCCCGTGCGCTTGTTCGATCCGGTCGCCGATCAGGAGACGCGGCGCAAGGCACTGGAAACCCGGGCCCCGGAGCTCGCCCGGCGCCTCGCGGTCCAGGGGGCGCGCCCGTCGCTGCGCCTCGGCGCCGACGGCCGCTGGTCCCTCGATCCGGCGAGCAACGAGGGGCGGATCTTCGACCTGGCGACCGGCCAGCGGTTCGAATGGCACATGGGGGAGGCGGTGCCCGTGGTGAACACCGCCGGCAACACCTGGATCTGGAGCGGTGGCCGCTACCGCTCCCCGGTGGCCGGTTACGGCGGCGCGGAACCGGTGGCGGTCGACTGCTGCTGGTGAGAGCGGTCGGCGACACCGCGCTGATGGCACCGGTGGCAGCGCGACTGCGACCGCGCGGAGCCGCGCGGGCAACGGCAACACCGGGGCCCCGGCTCAGGCCCGCACCTGCCAGCCATCGCGGTACCGGGGCCGGCCGATCAACTCCATGGCCGCGGGATTGTCGAGGATCGCGCCGGTGGCCTGGTCGCAGCGGACCGCCGTCGCGGTGCGGTAGGCGATGTTGCCGAGGTGGCACAGGCGCGTGCTCAACTGCCCCTCGGCGATCGGGCTGTTGAGCGTGGCGCTGCCCCGGACCGAATCGAGGAAGTTGCCGATGTGCGAGGCGTCGCCGGTACCGGCCACGGAACTGGTGCCGGTCGACACCTCGACCCCCTTGGTGTCGAACACCGTCCAGGTGTCGCGGTGGATCGCCATCGTGCCGCCGTCGCCGGAGAACACGATCTCCGCCAGCGGCTTCTCCGCAGCCCGCGGGTGACAGGAGCTCTGCACCCATTCGCACCCGGCATGGCCGAAGTCGTAGGCGGCGGTGCCTGTGTCGGGGGTCTCCTGGGCGTCGGCGAAGGCATAGCGGCCCCCGGTGTAGGTGGTGCGGAGCGGGTGCCGTGCCGCCAGGCCCCAGCGGAGGATGTCGAGGAAGTGGATACCGTTGTTGCCCAACTCGCCGTTGCCCCAGTGCCAGAACCAATGCCAGTCGTAGTGGGCCAGTTGCCGCGGATCGTGCCGCGGATCGTCGGGCACGGGACCCTGCCAGAGGTTGGTGTCGAGGTCGGCGACGGGGGCGCGCGGCGCCGCCCCCACCGCACCGCGCGAGGCGTAGTAAAAGCCGCGGCCGAAACGCACCGTGCCGATGGCCCCGCCGTGGAGGGCGGCGATGGCGTCCTTCATCCAGGTGCGGCGCTGGTTGCCCATCTGCACCTGCTTGCCGGCGCGGGCCGCGGCCGCCACCAACCACTCCCCCTCGCGGATGTCGTGGCTCCCCGGCTTCTCCACGTAGACGTGCTTGCCGGCGTCGAGGCAAAGGAGGGCCGCCGGGGTGTGCCAGAAGTTGGGCAGCGCCACGAACACGCAGTCGAGGTCGGGGTCGTCGAGGCCGGCGCGGAAGTCGGGCAGCCCGCGGCAGGGGGCCTTCTGGCTCCCCTCCACTCCCTTCATCGCCACCGCCAGGCGTCGGGGATCGACCTCGGCCAGCCAGGCGATCTCCACGCCCGGGAGGCTGAGGAGCGTCTTGATGTAGGCGGCGCCCCGTCCCAGGCCGACGATCCCCACACGGAGCGTGCGCGGCGGCTCGGCGGCCGCCGCCACCGTGGCGATCGGTCGCAATTCCCCCAGCGGCGCCGCGGCGGCACCGAGGGCCGCGGCCCGGAGCCACGCGCGCCGCGGCGCTACCCCGGGGAGGACGACGGGCAGCGGTCGGGGGCTCGGCATGGGATGGTCTCCGGTGGGGCAAACGACGCGTCTTGAAAAGGAAACGAAAAAACGTGTCGAGCCCCGGTCAGGCCTTGGCGAACAGTCCGTAGAGGGAGAGCCGGCCGTCGGCCAGCGCCACCGCGACGCGGCGCCCGTCGGGAGAGAGGGCGAGGCCCCGGCCGTTGGCGGGGAGCTTCACGGCGTGGAACTCCGTCGCCTCACCCGGCTTGAAGAAACGCAGCCAGCCGCCCCCCCCGCCACCGGCGAGGCTCACCCAGAAGCCCTGCCGGTGCCAGGCCACGCCCCAGCAGACCCCGTGCTGCTTCTCCTTCGGCTCCTGGAGGAGGTCCTGCTTGCCCGCGGCGAAGTCGAGAAGGCAGACCGCCGGATGGCCGATGCCGGCGAAGGCGTTGCTCACCGCCGTGATGCCGCCGACGGCCACCTGACCGCCGTCGGCCCGGAAAGCGATCGTCCGCGCACCACCGATGTCGGCCCGGAACTGGGTGTCGTATTTCCACAGGGCCTCGGCGCGACCGACGTCGCGGACCGGGCTGCCGGTGGGGCTCCACTCCTTGACGAACCCCTTGAGATCGCACGACACGACGCCCTGCCCGTCGGGCCGCCACGCCACGGCATGGACGTGCGACTCGTGCCCCGGGCAGGTGGCCAGCGCCGTGCCGTCGGCGGTGCGCCACAGCTTCACCAGGCGGTCATTGCCGCAGGTGGCCACCGTGGCGCCGTCGGGGCTCACGGCCAGCCCGCGGATCCACCCATCGTGGGCCGGCACGAGCCAGGCGGCGGGGCCGGCCTCGGCCAGCGGCCAGGCGCCGAGGCGACCGTCGTAGCCACCGGAGAGGACGCGGCCCCCGTCGGGGGTGAAGCCCAGCGCCCACACCCAACTGTCGTGGGCCGCCGCGCCCGCGGCCGGGAGGGTGAGCGGCGTTGTCGCGTCGGCGGCGAGGCGGTGGACGCCGCTGTCCTCGGCGCCGAACACGATCCATTGCCCGGTGGGATCCCAGCCGCAGGAGACGAGCGCCCGATCGTGCTTGTGGCTGGCCAATTCGTGGGTTTGGAGGGGATCGATCGGGGCGGGCTCGGCCATGGTCGCCTCGGGGGTGTACGGGTCAGGCGAGGAATTCGGTGATCGGCCCCTTGGCCGGATCGGCGATCGTCACGTCACGCCCCCCCACGTGGAAGCTGCCGGCAGAGTCGACGCCGATGGCCCGGAGCACGGTGTGGAACACGTGGCCGTGGTCCACCGGGCGGTCGACCACCTCGGTGCCGTCGGCATTGGTCCGCCCGATCACCGCGCCGCGCTGGATGCCGGCACCGCCGAGGAGGATGCTCCAGCTCTTCCCCCAGTGGTCGCGGCCGTAGCCGGCGTTGATCCGCGGGGTGCGCCCGAACTCGCTCATCACACACACCACGGTGTCGTCGAGGAGCCCGCGGACGGCGAGGTCCTCCACGAGCGCGGCGAACGGGCGGTCGAACTCGCCGAGCTGCTCGATGTGGAAGTCGAAGTTCTCGAAATGGGTGTCGTAGTTGGAGTGGTTGACCTGCACGAAGGGCACACCGTGTTCGAGCAGCCGCCGGGCCATGAGGCAGTGGCGACCGAACTCGCTGCGCCCGTAGCGGTCGTGGTCGCGCTCGGGCTCGAGGTCGACGTCGAACACGCGGCGCTGGTCGAGGAGCTCGAGCGCCTGGCCGTGGGAGAAGGTGTAGGCGTCGGTGTCGGCGCTGCGGCGTCGGCCGGTGAACCGGTCGTCGAGCCGGGCGCGGAGGGCCGCCCGGCGCCGGTCGGCCTCGGCCGTGAGCCCCGCGGGACGGTCGGTGAAGGCGGGGGGCTTGGCGTCCTCCATGATCACGCCGGCATACCGCGGCCCGAGATAGGAGGCGTTGCCCGGGCCGCCGCCGGCGCCGCGGATGAGGACGTGGCCGGGGAGGGGGAAGTCGTCGGTGAGGCAGGCCTTGGCGACGACGGCGCCCAGGTCGGGCACGTCGAGGGGCGCCGGCTGGTTGCGGCCGCTGAACATCTCGCGCTGCCCGCGGGCGTGGTCGTCGGAGCCCCCCGCCATGCTGCGGATGAGGCCGAGGTGGTGCATCTGCCGCGCGGTGCAGGGCAACAGCTCACTGACATGGATCCCCGGGACGCTCGTGGGAATCGCGCGGAACGGACCGCCGGTGGCCGTGCCCGGCTTGGGATCCCAGCTCTCGAGTTGGCTGACGCCACCATGGAGGAAAATCTGCAGGACCCGTTTGTTTGATCCGGCGACAACGCGGGCCAGCGCCGGCCGGGCAGCGACGGCGCCGGCGGCCGCGGCGGCCATCCCCCCGAGGAGCCCGCGCCGGGAGAGCCGGTGGGCGTCCGACCCGCAGGCCGGGCTGGTGGTGGCACGGGACATGGCGGGGAACTCCGGGGAACGGGGAGCGTCAGTGATTGAACCGGAACTCGGCGCTGGCCAGGGTCGCCCACACCACCTCGGCGATGGCGGCGGCGCGGTCGTCGGCCCGGCCGGCGAGGGCCGCGGCGACGTCGGCGCGGTCGGTGGCATCGGACGGCCGCGACAGCACCGCCAGAAACACATCGTCGGCGAGCACCCCATCGTCGGCCAGGGCCACGAGGCGGGCCACGAGGCCGTCGCCCCCAGGCTGGAGCTGACCCGCAAGATCGGGGGCGTTGCCCAGCCACAGAGCCTGGTTGACCGAGGCCTGGAAGTCGCCGGCCAGGGGATCGCCGTAGAGCCCGGCCACGGCCCCGAGGAACCCGGCCTGCTGCTGCACGATGCCGAGCTCCTCGTACAGGCCGCGCACCGCGGCCTGGCGGTCGGGGAGCGCGGCCTGGAGCGCCGCGGGGGGCTCTTTGTCGAGCTGCGCCGCGGCCGCTGCCCGGGCCGTCGCCAGGCGGCCGGTGGCCGTGAGAATGGAGAAAGCCAACTGCTCCGGGGAGAGGGGCCGCAGCCGCGCCACCTGCACAAGCGCCATGCGGCGCTCGTCGATCGACCCGGCGAGCGCCGCGGCGGCCGCCGGATCGGTCGCCATCAGCTCGCCGTGCCGGATCATGTCGCGGGCCAACACCAACCGCATCCCGATCCGCGCGATCCGGTCGCGCGCCCCCTGCCAGGCCAACCGCGCCGCCACCGCCTCGCGGTCGGCTTGCGTGAGATCCACCACGGGGGGCCGCGCCACTGCCGCCTCCTCAACGGCACGCCGCGCTGCAGCCAGGGCCGCGGTCGCCGCCTCGGCCTCTGTCGTCCGCGCCGCGAGAGCCCCCCGCGCCACCTCGAGCGTGGGGGCGAACTCCGCGGCCCGCGCGGTGATGATTGCCGCGGCGCCACCGAGCACCTTGTCGTCGGGGAGGAGGGCCGCGGCGGCGGCGGCCTGGGTCGCCGCCTGGGAGAGCGACTCCCCCTGAGCCGTCTTCTTCGTCAGCTCGTCGGCGGCGTTCTTGGCCAGAGCACTGGCGGCATCGGCGGCAACGCGCGCCTTGGCCCGGGGCTCGAGGAGCGGCGCGACCGCGTCGCGTGCGGCGGCGTCGGCCGCGAACAGCGCCTGGGCGCGGGTCGCCGCGGCATCCCGGGCGGCCGCCAGCGCGGGGAGCGCCCCCTCCGCCGCCGTCTGCTCGGCGGCGAGGCGGTCGATGAACGACGGCAGCGCCGCGCGGGCGGCGTCGTCGAGGGGCAGCGGGGCACTGCTCCGCTGGTAGGTGCGCGAGAGGACGATCCCGCGCACCAGGCCGCGGAGACGGTAGCCCCCGTCGCGGAGGTGAGCGGCGAGGAGTTCGAGGAGATCGGGATGGACCGGGGGATTGTCGGGGTCGTGGCCGTCGAGGGGATGGACGAGGCCGCGGCCAAACAACATCGCCCACACCCGGTTGGCGAGGACGCGGGGGAATTCCGCCGACTCCACCAGCATCCGCGAGAGCGCCTCGCGGCGGCTGTGGGCGGGCACGCCGCGCACCCCCTTGGCCGGCGCGCTGACGTAGTCGTCACCCGGCTCGGGGAGCGGCTCGCCGACGAGGGCGAGGCCGGCCGGCAGCCGGGGGCGTACCCCCTTGGCCGACTCCTTGGTGAACACCGACGTGTACTCCACCTCGCCGTCGGCCGTCTCGCCGACGAGGGCCGGCTGGTCGGCGGCCGGGTTGAACAGGCTGCTGCGCTGGAAGAAAGCGCGGAGGCCGTGGTAGTCGGCCTGGCGCAGGTCGGCGTTGTCGGGATGGTCGTGGCACTGGCAGCACTCGAGATCGCGGCCGAGGAACAGCCGGCCGACCGAGCGCGTGAGGCGGAGGGGATCGACCTCGCGCACGAGTTGGAACGTGACCGCCGGCCGAGTGGCCGGTGTCGCCCCGTCGGTGCCGATCAGCTCGGCGCACACCTGGTCGAACGGCCGATCGTCGGCCACGGCAGTGGCCAGGTACCCGCGCCACGCCGCCGCCTCGGCCCCCGCCCCTTTGCGCTCGAGGAGCATGGCGTCGAGCACGAGAGCCATCTGCCGGGCGTGGCCCGGCGAGGCGAGGAGCTCGTCGACCAGCTCGACGCGCTTGAGCGCCGCGGTGTCGGCGAGGAAGGCTCTGACGCGCTCGGCCGCCGGGATCGTGCCCACCAGATCAAGGTGCACGCGGCGGAGAAAAGCGGCGTCGTTGCACGGCTCCGCCACCGGCCCCACCGCCTCGCGCTCGACGATGGCGTCGATGGCCAGCGCCAAGGGATCGGCGCCCGGCGAGCGGTCGGGAGCGGCCGCAGGGTTGCCGGCAGTGGTCGCCGCGTGCCCGGCATCCGAAGGGGAGGCCGCGGGCGGCTCGGTCGCACGTCCGGAGAGCGCGACCGTGGCGAGGAACAGCGCGACCAGCGGCCTCGCGGTCA
The DNA here is from genome assembly GCA_009924545.1 of Planctomycetia bacterium. Taxonomy (GTDB): domain Bacteria; phylum Planctomycetota; class Planctomycetia; order Pirellulales; family UBA1268; genus F1-20-MAGs016. Next base: position 14,353 of record RFRL01000076.1, read on the forward strand.
TGCACCCGCCCCGACCCCGCCGGGGTCCGGCATGACGACCGTCGCGGAGATCCCCGCTCCCCATCCGCCACCTCCGGGCATCCGCCAAGGACCGTGGAGGGCCAGCGCCAAAGCAAAACACCCTACTCCAGGGTGGTTTCCAACGCAACGCGCGGCATCCGGCCGGGTGCCCGGCACAGCGGGCGGCTCAGGTCGCGGCGGGCACGCGCGTGTGGGCCAGCCGCGGCCGGTTCTCCGCCACCGTGTCGATGCGGCCGTCGCGCAGCCGGATCACGCGCCGGGCGCGGGCGGCGATGTCGTCCTCGTGGGTCACCATGACGATCGTGCGCCCGGCATGGTTGAGGGCGTCGAGGAGATCCATGATCTCGTGGCTGGTGGCGGTGTCGAGGTTGCCCGTGGGCTCGTCGGCGAGGATCACGTGCGGGTTGTTGACCAGTGCCCGGGCGATCGCCACGCGCTGCTGCTGGCCACCCGACAGCTCGGTGGGGCGGTGGTCGAGCCGGCCCGCCAGCCCCACCAGCGCCGCCAGCTTCAGGCACCGCTCCCGCCCTCCCGGCAGCGGTGGCCGTTGGTAGGAGAGTGGCACCTCGATGTTCTCCACCACCGAGAGCTGCTGGATGAGGTTGTACGACTGGAAGATGAAGCCGAGGTACCGGCCGCGGAGGCGCGACAACGTCTCGTCGTCCATGCTGGCAACGTCCTGGCCGGCGAGGATGTAGCGGCCGGTGGTGGGGCGGTCGAGGCAGCCGAGGAGGTTGAGCAGCGTGCTCTTCCCCGAGCCCGACGAGCCCATGATGGCGACGAAGTCGCCCTGGTGGAAATCGATCGACACGCCGTCGAGGGCGCGCACGTCGTGGCCGCCGAGCCGGTAGACCTTGGTCGCGTTCTCGACGCGGGCGACGATCGGGGGGGCGCTCGGGTCACTCATGGCGCAGGGCCTCGATCGGATCCATGGCCGCGGCACGGCGGGCCGGGTAGATGCCGAAGATGATCCCCACGCCCACCGAGATCCCGAACGCGGCGATCACCGACCAGGGGGCGAGGCGCGGTTCGAGGTTCTTCATGTTGGGGGGGAGGGCGGCCCACACCTCGGGGAGGAGGGTCTCGATGCCGCGCCGCAGGGCGGCCACCGTCGGCCCGCAGAGGAAGCCGAACGCCACCCCGAGGAGGCCGCCGGTGCCGGAGAGAACGACCGTCTCCCAGAGGAACTGCTGCACGATCTCGCTGCGCGTCGCCCCCAGCGCCCGGCGGATGCCGATCTCGCGCGTCCGCTCGGTGACGGTGGCGAGCATGATGTTCATGATGCCGATGCCCCCCACGAGCAGCGAGATCCCGGCGATGAGCACCAGGAGCACGTTGAACATCGCGCGCATCGTCTCCGCCTGTTCGAGCAGTTCCTTGGGCACGACCACGGCGTAGTCGACCGTCTTGTGGTAGCGGTCGAGGAGGCCCTTGATCACCGCCGCCGAGGAGTCGACCTGGTCCATCTCGTCGACGACCGCGGTGATCTGCGACAGCTCCACCGTCTCCAACTGCGTGCTCCCGGCGCGCATGGTGAACACCCGGTCGCCGATCCGCGCCCGGAAGGTGGAGAGGGGCACGTAGACGTCGCGGTCATACTGCCGGGCATCGAGGCTGCCACCGATCGCCGCGGCGGCGTTGCGCTCGGCGGCGATCCCCACCACCCGGTAGAATTCCTGCCCCACCTGCACGGTGCGGCCGAGCGGATCCTCGATGGGATAGAGGATCTGGGCCGCCTTGTGGGCCAGCACGGCCACGTTGGCGTAGCCCTGCATGTCGTAGTCGGAAAGGGGCCGGCCGCGGGCGATCGCCAGGCGGTTCATCGTGAAGTAGTCGGGCGTGCAACCGATGAGCTGGGCGTCGATGAAGCGCTCGCCGTGGCGCACCTCGCGACTGATCTCGCGCATCGGCACCGCCCGGCTGACCGTGGGGACGTTGGCGACGATGCGGTCGTAGTCTTCGCGGAGCAGCCCGTAGGCGATCCCGAACCGGCCGCCGGCATCGCGGCTCGAGCCTTCCGCGGGCTTGATGCTCCGGACGATGATGCTCGTCGCGCCGAGGTCCTTGATCTGCTGCTGGGCCTGCCAGCTCACCCCCTCCCCCATCGCCACCAGCCAGATGACGGCGGTCACACCGATGAGGATGCCGAGCACCGCCAGCGCCGAGCGCAGCTTGTGCAGCATGAGGCTGCGGAAGCCGAGGCGGAGCTGCTGGAGGATGTTCAAGGGAATGGCCCGCCGGGGTGTGCCAGCCGCGTTGCCATCAGCCGCCGGTCGCCTGGGGTGCGGCGGCCGGCGCGGGTCCCCTCCCGGAATCAACACGGCCGGAATCGCCCGATCGGGCGGCACCCTGCGGAGGGCCACCCGCCGGCGTTGACCCCTGGGCACCGCCACCGCGGCGGCCCACCACCGGGCCCTCTGGCTGGCCACCGCGGGTGGCCTGGCCGGCGGCGGGCTCGCCCAGCGCCGCGCGGGGATTGAGCACGACCACGTCGCCCGGCTCCAGGCCGCTGGCCACCTCGACCAACTTGTCGTTGCCCTGGCCGAGGGTCACCTCGCGACGGACCACCGTGTCGCCGGAGCGCAGGCCGCAGAAGTACTTCCCCCCCTGCTCCGCCACCGCGGCGACGGGCACGGCGACGACGTCGTCGAGCTCGGCGACGATGATTTCCACCTCGGCGGTGAGACCCGGCCGCAGGTCGCCCGACGCGCCGTCGATCTTCACCTGGACGACGTATTTCTTCACCGTCGACATCCAGTTGGACTGCGGCCGATTGGCCACCGTCGACACCGTGCCGTCGAAAGCGCGACCCTGGATGCGGATCCGGGCCTTCATGCCCGGTTTGATCCGATCGACCTTCGACTCGTGCACCTCCACGTCGGCACGCATCCGCGACAGATTGGGGAGACGGAGGATCGTCGTCCCCTCGTTGACCTTGGCCCCGTTCTTGATCTCGCTCTGGGCGTCGCGCGTGCGTTCGTTGGCGTAGATCACCAGCCCGTCCTTGGGGGCCTTGAGCACGCACTTTTCCAACTGCCCCGTGAGCCGTTCGAGCTTCGCCTTTTCCAGCTCGAGCGCCGCCCGTTCGCTGTCGCGCT
>RFRL01000077.1 GCA_009924545.1 Planctomycetia bacterium
TCCGCGAGGTGGCCGCCGAGCTCCATCCGGCGAGCGTGGCGGAGTTCTCCGAGGGCCTCGAGGACCGGGAGATCTGGCAATTGCTCGGCATCGTGCCCGTCGAGCGCCAGGCGGCGATTTTCCCCTACTACCCCATCGCCCGGCAGGTGCGCCTGATCGAGGCCGTCGACCACCAGCGCCTCGGCCCCCTCATCGAGGCGATGGCGGCCGACAACCGGGCCGACCTCCTCCGCGAGCTCGACGCGGAAAAGGTGGAGGAGATCCTCCCATTGGTGGCGAAGGCGGAGCGGCACGACATCCGCATGCTCCTCTCCTGCCCGGAAGATTCGGCCGGCGCGCTGATGACGACGGAATATGCGTCGCAGCCGGCCCACATCACCGCCGGGGAGGCGGTGGCCCGTCTCCGGACCCAAGCCCCCGCGACCGAGTCGATCTACTACATCTACGTCCTCGAGGCCGATCGGCGCCTCGTGGGGATCGTGTCGCTGCGGGCCCTGATCCTCGCCCGGCCGACGGCGCTGGTGTCGGACCTCATGCAGCGCGACCCGATACGTGTCCGCGTGGGGGAGCCCCGCGACGAGGTGGTGCGGAAGCTTGCCCGGTTCGACTTCCTCGCCATCCCGGTGGTCGACGACCAGGACCGGCTGGTGGGGATCATCACCCACGACGACGTCCTCGACGCGGTCCGCCAGGAAGCGACCGACGACGCCCAGCGCATCGCCGCCATCTCCCCGCTCGGCGAGAGCTACCTGGAGGCGGCGGTGGGCACGATGACCTGGAAACGGGGGGTGTGGCTGGCGGTGCTCTTCGCCACCGCCGCCGTCACGGCGATGGTCTTGGCCAACTCGCCACTCACCCACGCCTGGCTGGTCCCGTTCCTCCCGCTGGTGATCGCCAGCGGCGGCAACTCCGGCAACCAGTCGGCGACGCTGGTGATCACCGCCCTCTCCACGGGCGACTGCCGGCTGGCGGACTGGCCGCGGATCCTCCGCCGCGAGGTGGCGGTGGGTCTTGTGCTCGGCGGCCTCCTGGCGGTGCCGGGCTACCTGCTGGCGCTGGCCTACGCGCCGTCCCCGGCCGACGCCCTGGTGATCCCGCTGACGATCCTCGCGGTCGTCATGATCGGGACGCTCGTCGGCTCGGCGCTGCCGCTGGCCTTCCGCTCGGCCGGGCTCGACCCGGCGCTGATGAGCAATCCCTTCGTGTCGGCGATCGTCGACGTGGTGGGGATCGTCATCTACTCACTCGTGGCGCTGGCCGTGCTCGGCTGAGGGGGCTGGCGGCGACGGCTTCCGCCACGCAGCAACACCGCCACGCAGAGACAGCGACTCAGCGTTCCGACCGCTCCGGGATCCGCATCGCGTAGAACGACCGCCACACGAAGTACAGGGCCACGAGGAACATCACCGCACCGGCCACGATCGTGTAGTCGGTCGGCTTGGCATCACCTTCGAGGCGCACGCCGTTGGTATCCACAGGATGGCGCATCTTCACCGCGATCTCCACGGCCAGCAGGCCGAACAGCGTGGAGAACTTGATGATCGGGTTGAGGGCCACGCTCGTCGTGTCCTTGAACGGGTCGCCCACCGTGTCGCCCACCACCGTGGCGGCGTGGAGCGGCGTGTTCTTCTCCTTGAGATCGACCTCGACAAGCTTCTTGGCGTTGTCCCAGGCGCCGCCGGTGTTGGCCATGGAGATCGCCTGGAAGAGGCCGAAGATGGCGATCGACACCAGGTAGGCCACGAAGAAGTTGGGGTCGAAGAGGGCAAAGGCGAGCGTGATCGCCATCAGGGCGATGAAGATGTTCCACATCCCGCTCTGGGCGTACTCGGTGCAGATCCGCACCACCGTCTTCGAGTCCTCGATGTCGGCCTCGGCCTTGTCGAGATTCATGTTTTGCTTGATGTACTCCACCGCCCGGTAGGCGCCGGTGGTCACGGCCTGCATCGACGCGCCGCAGAACCAGTAAATGACAGCGCCACCGCAGATGAATCCAAGGAGCACCGGGGCGTCGGTCAGGCTCAGGGCCAGCAGGCCGTCCTTCTTCAGGCTGAGGATGATCGAGAAGATCATCGTCGTGGCGCCGACCACCGCCGTCCCGATGAGCACCGGCTTGGCCGTTGCCTTGAAGGTGTTGCCGGCGGAGTCGTTGGCCTCGAGGTAGTGCTTGCCCTGCTCGAAGTTGGGCCGGAAGCCGAACTCCCGCTCGATCTGCCCCTCGATGCCGGGAATCTGCTCGGTTTGGGCGAGCTCGAATACCGACTGGGCGTTGTCGGTGACCGGGCCGTAGCTGTCGACGGCGATGTTCACCGGGCCCATGCAGAGGAAGCCGAAGGCCACGAGTCCGAAGGCGAAAATCGAGGCATACTCCCCCATCACCTGATCGAGCCCGAGCTGGCTGACGAGGTAGGCGACGAACATCAGGCCGGCGATGAGGATCCCCTTCCAGAACGCGCTGAAGTAGCCGGCGACGAGGCCAGAGAGGATCGTCAACGACGCCCCGCCCTCACGCGACGCGGTCACGATTTCGTGGACGTGCTTGGAGTGGGAACTGGTGAACACCTTGGTGAACTCGGGGATCAGCACCGCCGCGAGCGTGCCGCAACTGATGATCGAGGCGAGCTGCCACCACAGATCGGGAAGCGCCTTCGCGACGCCGTCGGCCCCGGTCACCGTGATGTCGCCGATGAGCAGCTTGCTCATCAGGTAGCTCATGGCGATGCACAGGATCGAGGCGATCCAGATCAGCCGGGTCAGCGGCTGCTCGAAATCGAACTCCTTGAGGCCCTTGTACTGCTTCTCGGAGATCGCCTGGTTGATGAAGTACGACGCCCCCGACATGAAGTCCATGAGGAACCGCATGAAGAAGATCCACACGATGAGCTTGGCTTGGATGTCGACGCTCGGCACCGCCAACGTGATGAACGAGATGAGGGCCACCCCCGTCACGCCGTAGGTCTCGAAGCCGTCGGCGGTGGGGCCGACCGAGTCGCCGGCGTTGTCGCCGGTGCAGTCGGCGATCACGCCGGGATTGCGCGGGTCGTCCTCCTTGACCTTGAAGGCGATCTTCATCAGGTCGGAGCCGATGTCGGCGATCTTGGTGAAGATGCCGCCGGCGATGCGCAGGGCGGAGGCCCCCAGCGACTCGCCGATGGCGAAGCCAAGGAAACAGTAGCCGACGATGTTCCGCGGCACGAAGAGCAGGATCACGACCATCATGATCAGCTCGAGCGAGATGAGGAACAGGCCGATCGACATCCCGGCGCGGAGGGGAATGTTGACCACGTCCCAGGGCTCGCCGCGGAGGGCGGCGAAGGCGGTGCGCGCGTTGGCGTAGGTGTTGACGCGGATGCCGTACCACGCCACCCAGAAGGAGCCGATGATGCCCACGATGGAGAACAGCAGCACGAGGCCGAGCGTGCCCCACGACTCTCCCTTGAGCCAGATGAAGTAGTAGGTCATCGCCGCCGCGATGAGGGCGAACAACAGGGCGAGGAACTGGGCCTGCTTGAGGAGGTAGGTCTTGCAGGTGGTGAAGATGACGTCGGCCACCTTGAGCATCGATTCATGTGCCGGCAGGGCCTTGATCTGCGACCGCAGCCAGAGGCTGATCCCCAGCGTGCCGGCGATGACGAAGGATCCGTAGAGCAGCAGGTCATGGCCGCTGATGGAGCCATTGAAGAACCTGGCGGCCTTGAGGTCGGGGATCGCCAGATCGGCTTCGCTGGCGCTGGCCGGCACGGCCCACAGAGCGGCCGCCGCGACGAGGGTGGCGATCGCGGCCAGCCGGCCCGCGCGCTGCCGTCCTGGAAGCATCGACAAAAAAAGCATGGAAACGAAACGGTTCGGCACGGCAGCATCCCCCTGAACGTGGCACACTCGGCAGGTCGCGGAGTCTAACAATTCGGTCATTGGAGGCAACGGGCCCACGTTCGGGGCAGGTCACGGCTGAGCCTTCCAGGCCGCACCGGGCCGCCCCTCCCGACGGCGTTCACCCCAGCAGGCGATCGACGGCCCCCGCCACCCGGCGGCAGGTTTCCATCGTGCGCTCGAAAGCGGCGAAATCGAGCGACTGCCCGCCATCGCTGGCCGCGGTGCGGGGATCGGGGTGGACCTCGATGATCAGGCCGTCGGCCCCGGCGGCGACGCTCGCCGCAGCGAGGCTCGGGACGAGGGCCGCGTGACCTGTGCCGTGGCTCGGGTCGACGACCACCGGCAGGTGGGTGCGGGCGTGGAGCCACGGCACCGTGGCCAGCGGGAGGGTGAAACGGGTGTGGGCCTCGAAGGTGCGGATGCCCCGTTCGCAGAGCATCACGGCGCGGTTGCCGCCGTTGAGGATGTATTCGGCGGCGAGGAGCAGTTCCTCCACCGTGGCCGCGGGACCGCGCTTGAGGAGCACCGGCCGGTCGCAGCCGCCGACCGCTTCGAGGAGACGGTAGTTCTGCATGTTTCGCGCCCCCACCTGGAGCACGTCGGCATGGCGGGCCACCAGCGGCACGTCCTCCGGTGCCACGACTTCGGTGACGATCGCCAGCCCCGTCTCGGCACGGGCTTCGGCGAGGAGTTCGAGCCCCTGGGCTTTCAGCCCCTGGAAGGCATACGGGCTCGTCCGCGGCTTGAAGGCCCCGCCACGCAGCCCCGTTGCCCCGGCGGCCTTCACCGCCCGGGCGGCGGCGAGGATCTGCTCGCGACTCTCCACCGAGCACGGGCCGGCGATGACGCCGATCGACGGGCCACCGACCACGAGCGGTCCGGCCCGGACCACCGTGGGCTCCGTCTGCACCTCGCGGCTGGCCACCTTGTAGGGGGCGAGGATCGGCATCACGGTGGCCACGCCAGTCAACGTCTCCACGCCCGCGCCGGCGGCATCCCGCTCGTCGCCGACGACCGCCACCACGGTCCGCTCGGTCCCCACGATCACGTGGGGCCGGAGGCCGAGTTGCTCCACGCGCGCCACGACGGCGTCGAGCTCCGTCCGTCCGGCACCCGCCTGCATGACGATGATCATCGAGTCGTGTCCCCTCGGGGCGGTGGATCGAAGCCGGGCGGCAGCGTGTCGCCGCGTTTCGTAGCCGCGGCACGGGTGGTGATCGCGAGGGTTTCCATCCCGTCCGTGTTGCGGATCACGTAAACGAGTTTGCCGTCCGGATTGCTGTTGGCGAGGATCCGCCGGAGGATTTCCTCGGCCGGCTTGTCGCGCTCGTCGAGACCGAACGACTGGTTCTTCGTGATCCCCTCGAGCTGGAGGTCGCCGCCAAGGATCTCCATCGGCAGGCCGGTTTCCTCGGCCAGCATCTGGATCGACTTCTCCAGCGTGTCGCGCGTGAAGGTGAGGGTGATCCGCCGGGCGAGCTTCTCCCGGGCCCCGGTCGCGGCGGGGGCCGGTGTGGTCGCCGCCACCGCGGGGGCGGCGCTGGCGGGCGTCTGGGCGAGCGCGAGTTCGACGGCCAGGGCGAGATTGTGTGCGGCGTGCGGCGGGAGGTGGCAGTTGACGATCGCCAGCGGTCCCTCGCCGCCGGCGCGCAGATTGTCGGCCAGCACCTCGAGCATGCGTGGCAGGCGCATCACCAGCCGGCGGCCGAAGGGGTGGGGATCGAGCGCGTTGCAATAGGCCTCGGCGGCGGCGGGGAGGGCGACGATCCGCTCCCCGAGCGCCGCGGCGAGGCGCTCGGCCCGGGTGTCGGTGGGGGCGACGACGTCGAGCTCGGCGTAGCTCGTGTCGCCGAACTGCAGGCCGAGGGCCGCGGCCCGGACGCCCTCGCCGAAGAAGCGGGCGAGGGGATCGACGAGCCGCGCCAGCGGTCCGCCGAGGGCATGGCTGCCGTCCTGCACCAGCCACGCCGGGGATCCCAACAGGGTGACATGGCGGCCGCTGTCGAGTCCGTCGACGAGGATCTCCAGGTCGCGCGGCAGGCTCGCTTCCACGCCCCCACCTCCTGCCACACCTCCGGCGGCTTCCGCCGCGACGAGCTCCTCGACGAGCGGCTCGGGGCCCATGACCAGCGCCCGCCCTGCGTGTCGCCGTGGGAGCCAGAAGGTGAGCGGCTCGCCCGGATAGATCGTCTCGCCGGAGATCTCCCGGGCCTGCCGCTCCCCCCAGGCGATCGCGCGGACCGCCTCGTCGGTGCCCACGGGGAGGGGCTTCGCGCCCCAGGCGACGGCGCCGAGCGTCAACCCCCCGGTGTCGCGTGACGGCCCCGCGGCATCGTCGCGCCAGCCGACCTGCACGACTTCGAGCTGGTCGGCGGGGGTGCCGCACAGCCGCGACAACGCGTCGAGTGCCGCCTCGACGTCGGGACCGGTGGCCCGGAGGAAGAGCCGTCCCTCGGCGGTGGCCAGGAGCGCCGCCGGGCGGGCGAGGAGCATGAGCTGGGCACCGGGCGGCAGGTGGGCCAGCCGCGGAGGTGGCCCCGCCGCGCCGGGCGCGGCCCACAGTGCCGTCGTGCCTTCCGTCCCAGCCGTGCCATCGACGAGCCTCACGACCGCCGCCGTCGATCCACCCGGGTCGGTCGCCGATCCTGGCGCTGGGGGCGGTGCCGCGGCATCGGGGGAAAGCGGCGCGCCGGCGCCGGGTTCCGCCACGGGCGCTGCAGTTGGCCCGGAGCCCGGTGGGTTGTCGGCGCCACGCGGATCGGCGGTGGCGCCCGTGGTCGTGTTCACGCGCGGCTTGGCCACGCGCTGGGGGCGCATCCACAGCACGGCGCTCGCCACCGCCACGGTGGCGGCCAACAGGCCCAGACCGCCGAGGGCCAGACCATGCCCCCGGCCCCGGGGCTTCGCGGCCACCGGGCGGCGCGGCGCGGTCACGGTCACCAGTGGCGCCGGGGGGTCGGCCGGCTCGTCCGCCGGTGCAGCCTGCTCACCCGGACCACCGCCGGCGAAGAACGGCTGCTGGGCGGGGAGCTGGTTGGAGAGCGGCGGTTGGCCGAGGCTCATGGCGATGGCGTCGGCGGCTTCGACGGCGGTGGGATACCGGCGGGCCGGATCGCGGGCGGTCATGTAGCCCACCAGCGTCGCCAACTCCACCGGCACGTCGGCGCCGAGGGCGGCGGGGCCGGTGGTCAGCGCCTGGGAGAGGGTTCGCGCTGGGTCGCCCTGCCAGCAGGGCAGCGCCCCGGTGAGCAGGGCATGGAACACACAGCCCAAGGAATAGACGTCGGACCGGGTGTCGGCCGGGCGCGTGCCGCGGGCCAGTTCGGGTGCGATGAAGCTCGCCCGGCCGCCGAGCAGCGCGATCGCCTCCGGCGACTCGACCGCGGGCTTGGGGGGGACGACGTGCGGGTCGCCCGCCAGGGGGAACTGCAACAGCCGCACCGGCCCGTCGTGGCCCTGGGCGTTGACCGGTGGCGGCTCGCGCCACAGCGCGTCGAGTGAGATGCCGCCGTGGACGCAGCCCAGACGGTGGAGGTGGGCCACGGCCCGCGCCACCTCCAGGGTGACGGCCGCGGCCTCGGCGGGTGGGAGAGGTCCGCGCGCCGCCAGTTGCTCCGCCATCGGCCCGCCGCCGACCGGCTCGCAGACGATGAACCGCTGTTTGTCGGCCTTCTCCAGCGCCAGCGTCCGCACCAGCACCGGATCGCGGGCCGCGTGCGCGGCCTTCGTGCGCTGCACGATGTCGGCCCACACCTCGGGCACGCAGCGTTTCGTCGCCAACACCACGAGCGACACCTCGCGGCCGGTCGGTTCGTGGCGGGCACGGAAAGCATTCGGGGCGGGCGCCTCGAGGCGATCGAGGAGCCGGTAGTCGCCCACGAAGAACGGGCCACTTTCCCCGCGCAGCAACCGCTTCGCCTGCCACGGCGTGACGATGCCGCGCTTCACCAACCACCGCGCCGCCAGTTCGGCCGCGGCCATCGGCTGGGCTCCGGGGGGGAACGGCAGCCCCTCGAACTCCCGGCGCAGCGCCTGGATGCGCGTGGCGTCTGCCAGACCCGCCGTCACCACCAGGCCCCACAATGCATCGGGATCGACGCCGCTCATCCGCGCTTCCAGGGTGTGTTCCAGGGTGGGTTGCCGACGGGGATCGCCATCCGTGGTGCGGGATCCACCGGCAGCAATCGTAACCGCCCGGCGGCGCGGCGGGCAGCACCGGAGCCGGGGGCCGCTTGTGGGGCCCGCGCCGGCCCCGATACATTCGCCACGTCGTCTGCCGATGGCGACCCTCACCACCCTCCCGGCGGATCCACCATGCGCGCCAGCGATGCCACGGCGATCTACTTCGCGCGGGCCGCCGATCAGCTCGATCTCTCGGCCGACATGCGCCGCCTCCTGCTCACCGCCCGGCGCGAGGTCCAGGTGCAGATCCCCGTCGAGATGGACAGCGGCGAGCTGGCCACGTTCATCGGCTACCGGGTGCAGCACAACAACGCCCGCGGGCCGATGAAGGGTGGGCTCCGCTACCATCCCCAGGTCGATCTCGACGAGGTCCGCACGCTCGCGGCCCTGATGACCTGGAAAACCGCGGTGGTCAACATCCCCTACGGTGGTGCCAAGGGGGGCGTGTCGGTCGATCCCGCCCGGCTCTCCGTGCGCGAACTGGAGCGGCTCACGCGCCGCTTCGTCGACGCGATCCACGACCTGTTCGGCCCCGATGTCGACATCCCGGCCCCCGACCTGGGCACCACTCCCGAGGTGATGGCCTGGATCATGAACCAGTACGGGAATTACCACGGCTTCGCCCCTGCCTGCGTCACCGGCAAGCCGGTCGACTACCACGGGATCTCCGGGCGCGACGAGGCCACGGGGCGCGGCGTGGGCAGCCTCACCGTCAAGCTCCTCAGCCGGCTCGGGCGCCGTCTGCCGGGGGCGCGGATCGCCATCCAGGGCTTCGGCAACGTCGGCTCCCACACCGCACGGTTCCTCAAGGATGCCGAGTGCCGGATCGTGGCGGTGAGTGATGCCAACGCCGGCTTCCACCGCGCCGATGGGCTCGACGTCGGCGAGTTGGTGCGCCACGTCCAGGGGCACGGCGGGCGTCTGGCCGGCTTCACGGGGGGGGAACCGCTCACCAACGCCGAATTGCTCGCCCTCGACTGCGACGTCCTCATCCCCGCCGCCCTCGGCGGCGTGATCACCGCCGCCAACGCCGCCGCCGTGCGGGCCCCGGTGATCATCGAGGGAGCCAATGCCCCGGTCGATCCCGCCGCCGACGCGATCCTTGCCGACCGCGGCGTGACCGTGCTCCCCGACATCCTCGCCAACGCCGGCGGCGTCACGGCGAGCTGGTTCGAGTGGGTGCAGAACCGGCAGCACTACCAGTGGGGTCTCAACCGCGTGCGGCAGGAGCTCGACCGGATCCTCGGTGAGGCCTTCGAGCAGGTGTGGCAACTGGCCATGTCCCGCCAAGTGACGCTGCGCACCGCGGCCTACATGGTGGGCGTGGGGCGCGTCGCCCGGGCGACGGTGCTCGGCGGGATCGGCTGACAGGCTGTCGACAAACAGCCGGCCGCACCTCGGCGATGAAGTGCCGGCATCAGAACAGTTCGGCGATCGGCGCCCCCTGCTCGACCGCGAAGCGCGGCCGCCCCTGGAGATCGACGTACTGCGTGTCGAGGGGCACGTCGAAGTAGCGGTAGAGCGTCGCCGCGAGGTCGCCGGGGCCGACCGGCCGCTCGGCGATCGAGCCCCCCTGCCGGTCGGTGGCGCCGATCACCTGGCCGTGGCGCAGGCCGCCCCCGGCCAGGGCCATCGACATCACCTCCGGCCAGTGATCACGGCCGTCGGTGCTCCCCTGCGTGCCGATCGTCGGTGTCCGGCCGAACTCCCCCATCGCGATCACCAGCACGCGCTCGGCGAGCCCGCGTTCCTCGAGGTCGAGCACGAGGGTGGTGAACAGGTGATCGAAGAGGGGGAGCAGCGGCTTGAGCCCGCGGCTGATGCCGCCGTAGGGCGGGATGTTGTCGCCGTGGTTGTCCCACGTGCCGCTGGCGGTGTGGTAGCTGAGGTCGAGCGTCACGAACGTCACCCCCGCCTCGACGAGCCGCCGGGCCAGGAGCGCCTGGCGGCACCACAGGTGGGGGCCGTAGCGGTCGCGCACCGCCTCCGGCTCGAGTGACAGGTCGAAGGCCCGCCGCGCCTCGTCGCCGACGAGCATCTCCACCGCCTGCCGGTGGAAGGCGTCGGTGGCGGCCATCGTGCCGGCGAGGTCGAGGCCGCGGCGCAGGCGATCGAGGTCCGCCAGGAGCGCCCGCCGGTCGGCGAGCCGCTCGATGTCGAGGCCCGCGGGGAGGGTGAACAGGTTGCCGCCGGCCATCCGCCCGGTGTCGTTGCCGACGAGGTCGTAGACCGGCAGGCGCGCGGCCGCGTTGCCCTGGAGCGGGTCGTACTGCTGGCCGAGGGCGCCGCCGAAGGCGATGTGCGACGGCGATCGCCAGAAGCCCACGTTGGCCGGGAGTCCCGCGCGGTTGGCCCCGCGCTCGCGGGCGACCACCGCGGCGATCGCCGGATACTCCTTCGCCTGCGGATTGACGCGCGGCTCCGCCGCCCGGTTGCCGGTCTGGAAGACGGTGTTGGGCTCGTGGTTGCTGCCGCGGGCGTCGACCGAACGGATGAGGGTGATGCGGTCGAGGAGCGCGGCCTGCCGGGGGAGGTGCTCGCAGATCCGGACCCCGGGCAACTTCGTGGCGATCGTGCCGAACGGGCCGCGGTTCTCCACGGGGCGGTCGGGCTTGGGGTCCCAGGTGTCGATCTGGCTCGGGCCGCCGGTCATCCACAGGAGGATCACGCTCCGGGGCGGCGCCGTGCCCGGGCCACCAGCGGTTGCCGCCCGGTGGCGCAGCAAGCCCGGCACCGACAGCCCGGCCAGGCCCGCCAGCCCCGCTTTGAGCATGCCGCGCCGACCGCCGACGACGAGCCCCTCGCGCACGCGCGGGTGGAAGTCGGCGAAGGCGTGGCCATGCCCGGAACAGCTTGGCGGGCGTCGCGGCATCACGTCCTCCGGGCCCTGGGCAGGCGTTGGTCGGTCATCGCCGCGCGTCACTTCACCCGGACGAGTTTCATGATCCGGCCCGACACGTTCCAGTCCTGCACGTAGAGATTCCCCTCGGCATCCCAGGCCGAGCCGTGGGTGCCGTTGAAGATCCCCTCGATCCACTTCTCCTGCGGCACGTTGTGGTTGGCCCGCGTGGCCGGATCGGGGTTGTGGCCGAGTACCGCCATGATGGTGTTGCTCTTGTCGAGGATCACCAGCCGGCCGTGGAGGTCAGGCACCGCCACGAAATCCCCCTGCACGATCGCCGACGTGGGCATCCCCAGGCCGGTCACCACCTCCTCGATGAAGGTGCCGTCGAGGGCGTAGTGGACGAGGCGCCCCTTGGGCTGGTGGTTGCGGTCGCAGACGAGCAGCCGCGGCGGATCGTAACGCGTGTCGAGCGTCATCCCGTGGGCGGTGTTGAATTCCTGGAGGCCGTTGCCGGCGACGCCGAAGTGCCGGAGGTATTTCCCCGCGCGGTCGAAGACGAAGATGTGGTTGGAGGCGTAGCCGTCGGCGACGAAGATGGTGCCGTCGGGCGCGACGGTGATCGCCGTGGGGGCCCATTTTTTCAGATCGAGGCCCGCCGCGGTGGGCAGGCCGATCGTCAGCACCACGTACCCGGTGGACGCATGGACCTTGATTCCCTCACCGGCGACGTTCCGGGCCCCGTAGAGATACTCCGTGTCCCCTTCGGCCCGGATCTTCAGGTCGTGGATGTTTGACCAAGCGTCGCCGAGGAAGCGACGGACAACCTGACCGTCGGGGGAGAACCCGAAGATCCCCAGCGCGGAGCTCGTCCAGATCGTGCCATCCTTCCCCACGGCCACCCCGCCGTGCGTCGAGCCGAGCACCGACTTCCCGTCGGGGCCGAGCCCCCAGCCGGGCACCGTGTCGAAGGTCATCGTGCCGCAGCCCATCCGCACCGGCGCGATCAGCTCCGCGGCCGGCAGCATGAGTGGCGCGAGGGCGACGACAATCGCGAGGACATGGGACTCCAGGACCTGGAACCACGGACGGCGGCGCAGCGGCATGGAACGGCTCCCCTGTGGTGCGTGCGGTGCAGACCTTCGTAGAGCTTATCCGAAAGCGCCCGCGCGTCAGCCCGCTCCACCCACCAGCCAGCGGAACAGCTCCGCCAGGCGCGGTGGCTGCCCGGTGCGCAGGATGCCGGTGGCGAAGATCCGCCCCGCGAGCCACAGCGTGAACGCCACCGCCGCCACCAACAGCACGGTCGTGCCGACGATCTCCCAGGTCGGCGGCGACGCCGCGGCCCGGTTCATCATCACGAACGGCGTGTAGATCGGGATCCACGACATCACCCGCGCCAGCGTGCCATTGGGATCCTTGGGGATGAACATCATCGTCAACAGCGGCACGATCATCACGAGCATCACCGGCTGCATCATGTTTTGGGCCTCCTTGAGCGTGTTGCACACGCTCCCCAGCGCCAGGAACAGGCTGCCGTAGAGCAGGTAGCCGAGGATGAAGTAGCCGACGAATGCGGGCAGCAACCCGGAGCGCGTCACCACGTCGAGGAGGCTCCGGGCCTGCTCGGCCTGCGGACCGGCGTTCCACCACAGCATCCCGACCAGGCCCCCGATCCACGCCAGGATCATCGTCAGCCCGACCGCCGCGATGCCCAGCAGCTTGCCGACCATCAACTCGCCGGGGGTGACGCTCGAGAGCAGCACCTCGACGAGGCGGTTCGACTTCTCCTCGATCGTGTTGTTGAGGAGGAGCGAGGCGACGGCGAAGATCGACGTCCACAAGAGGTACACGAAGCCCACGGGGGCCCACTGGCGGAGTTGGTCGGCGAGGCTCACCTGCTCGCGGCCGCTCGCCTTGCGGGGGTCGAGTTTGACCAGCGGGACGCTCGTCCGCTGCACCGCCTGGACGGCGGCGGCGTCCATCCCCCGGGCGACGTACTCGGTGCGGCGCTGCTGGTCGTTGATGGCACGCTCGATCTCGGCGCGCAGCTCCGTGTCGGCGAGGTTCGCCGCCCAGTACTGCACGCTCTCGGCCGGGCCACGCACCCGGGGCACGCCGCCGGGGCGGGTGAGGTGGTCGGCGATGTCCTGGGGCACGATCACCCAGCTCCGCGGGGCGGCCCTCGATCTCCACCTTCCGTTCGCCGCGGAGCCACGGCCGCAGCGCCTCGGCGACCGCGGCCGGGTCGGCCTGCGGGTCGACCCCCGCCGGCAAGGCGACGCGCACGAACAGGCGTCGCGGCTGCACGAACGGCGGCGCGTCGGCGGCCAGCAGCCCGTTGACCTTGGCCATCGCCACCGCCACGCCGCCGGCGTTGACGAACGCCTCGAGGGCCGCCGGGTTGGTGTCGGAGAACTCCTCGATCATCTTCTCGACGTCGATCGCCGGGGTGGCCTCGAGGTCGGCCACTGGCGTCGCCTTGCCCCGCACCGCGTGGCGCGAGAAATACTCGCCGAACGCCTTGAGCACCTCGCGCTGGTGGAGCCGCTCGACCGCGGAATCGATCGCCTCGTCGTAGATGCCGGCCGGATCGACGACGACGAAGGCCCGCGTCGGTGTGCTCGATTCGAGGAGCCGCTGCGCGACGAAGCCCAGCGAGAGCAACAGCGGGACCATGGCGATCCCCAGCCAGAAGCCCTTGGTGTGGACGTTCTCGGCGAATTCGCGGCAGGCGACGAGCCACGCGTTCCTCATGCCACCTCCTCGGCCGCCTGATCGGGGCCCACCAGCCTCAGGAACACGTCGCGGAGGGTCGGTTCACTGCGGTCGAAGCCAAGCAGTGGAATGCCGTCGCGGAAGCAGGCGGCGAGGACCGTGTCGGCGTCGCCATCCTCGGAGAGGGTCAGCTCGTGACGATCGCCGCCGGCCGGTGTGAGGCCCGTCACCCCGGGGATCCCGCGCAGGCGCCCCGGGTCGGCCGGGGTGCGGATCACGATCCGGCGCGGGATGATCCGCCGCGCCTCGGCCACGGTGCCGTCGAACACCGCCCGGCCGCGGGCGATGAGCACGAGCCGGTCGCAGAGCCGCTCGGCGTGTTCCATGATGTGGGTGGAGAAGACGATCGTCGTCCCCTCGCGCTTCAGGTCCTCGATGAGGTCCTCGAGCACCTGCTGGTTGACCGGATCGAGGCCGGAGAAGGGCTCGTCGAGGATCACGAACTCCGGTCGGTGGGCGATCGACGCCAGCACCTGCACCTTCTGCCCCATCCCCTTCGACAGCGCCTCGCACTTCCGCCGCGAGAACTCGCCGAGGCCGTACTTCTCCAGCAGTTCGTCGGCCCGCCTGAGCGCGGCGGCCCGGGGCATCCCCTTGAGCGACGCGAAGTAGGCGATGATGTCGCGGGCCCGCATCTTCTTGTAGAGGCCCTTCTCCTCCGGCAGGTAGCCGATCCGCTCGCGGACCAGCAGCGCCGAGGGTTGCCCGAGGATCGTCACGCTGCCGGCGGTGGGCTTGTAGATCGAGAGCACCATCCGGATCGTGGTCGTCTTCCCGGCACCGTTGGGGCCGAGGAATCCGTACACGCTCCCGCGCGGCACCGAGAGCGAGATGCCGTGGACCGCCGTGAAGGCCCCGAACGTCTTCCGCAGCCCGTCGACGACGAGCACCGGTTCGGACCCTGTGGGCATCGGGGGCTTCCGGGGGGGAGATGACTGTCGCCCGGCATCGTAAGCAAAACGGCAACGCTTTCCCACCGCCCGCGCCGCCTCCAGCCGTGCCTTCCGCATCGCTGGTGCAGCGAAACTCTGCACGGGCCACCCGCGCCGGTCGGCGCCCGGCCCATCGGCCGGGAGCGACGACAAGCGCGCGGCGCGCCTCCGGTGGGTCCATGGATCGGTCAGTCACTGCCGCCGGACGTGGTGAGCTTCTCCATCACCTGATCGAGGTTGAAAGTCGCCGCCTTCTGACGCGGCGGAAACTCCTTGAACGTCGCGATGAACTGGGCCACGTAGGCCTGCGCCGGCACCAGGAAGAAGGCGCGGTCGAGGAGCCAGTCGTAATAGGTGTTGGAGGTGAAGTAGGCCCGTTCGTAGGGGTCGCGACGGAGGTTGAAGATCAACGGCACGCGGAGCGGCTTCCAGGGCTCGATCCAGGCCCGCAGGGTCTCCTTGCGCGGCTGCTCCATGAACATCGCCTTCCAATCGCCGTAGCGCAGGGCGGTCAGGTCTCCCTCGTCGGAGAAATAGAACACCTCCTTGCGCTCGCTCTTGGCGGTCTTCCCCGCCAGCAGCGGCAGGATGTCGTAGCCGTCGAGATGCACCTTGTAGGTGCGACCGATGGACTGCACGCCCCCCTTCTTCAGTTGCTCCTTGATGTCGGGAGCACCGGCGGCGGCCAGGAAGGTGGGGAGCCAGTCCATGTGGTGGACGATCTCGTTGGTCACGCCGCCGGGCTTGATGACACCCGGCCAGCGGATCATGGCGGGCACGCGCCAGCCACCTTCCCAGTTGGTGTTTTTCTCCCCCTGGAACGGCGACCAGGCAGCGTCGGGCCACGTGTTCATGTGGGGCCCGTTGTCGGTGGAATAGAAGACGATCGTGTTGTCGGTGATCCCCAGTTGGTCGAGCTTCTCCAAGAGCTGACCCACGTGGCGGTCGTGTTCCACCATGCCGTCGGCATACTCGTCCTGGCCGGAAATGCCGCGGAGCTCCGGCTTCACGTAGGTGCGGAAGTGCATCCGCGTGCCGTTCCACCAGCAGAAGAACGGCTTGTCGGCCTTCGCCTGGCGCTCGATGAAGTCGACGGCCGCCGTCACCGTTTCGTCGTCGATGGTCTCCATCCGCTTGCGGGTCAACGGTCCCGTGTCCTCGATCTTCCCGCCGGCGGTCGAGCGGATGACCCCCCGGGGACCGAAGCGTTTGCGGAAGGCGGGGTCCTTCGGATAGTCCTCGTTCTCCGGCTCCTCCTCGGCATTCAGGTGGTAGAGGTTGCCGAGGAACTCGTCGAACCCGTGGTTCGTGGGCAGGTGCTCGTCCCGGTCACCGAGATGGTTCTTGCCGAACTGGCCGGTGGAGTAGCCCTGCGCCTTGAGCAGGGAGGCGATCGTCGGGTCTTCGGGCTTGATGCCCAACGCCGCGCCCGGCAGACCGACCTTCGAGAGCCCCGATCGGAAGACGCTCTGCCCGAGGATGAACGCCGCCCGTCCGGCCGTGCAGGATTGCTCGCCGTAATAGTCGGTGAACATCATGCCTTCGCGGGCGATGCGGTCGATGTGCGGTGTCCGGTACCCGACCAGTCCGAAGGTGTAGGCGCTGATGTTGGATTGCCCGATGTCGTCTCCCCAGATGACGAGGATGTTGGGCTTTTTGCCCGTGGCGGCGGCCCGGGCCCTGACCTCCTGGTTGCGCTCTGCGAGCGTGGCATTGAGGTCGGCCTCCGGCGACGCATTCTGCGCTTGGGCGACGCGCGACGTGTCCGGCTGGGCCCCGGCGAACAGATAGCCCAGACCCGCGCCGAGGGCGAGGAGGGCGAGAGCCGGAAAACGGAGTCTCATGGGCGACATCACTCCGGAAGAGCAGGCGAACGGGGATGCCCCCGCTATGTGTGGAGCACGGTACCGCGGCCGTGGCGAAAACGCAAAGCGCGGCGGCCATCCCGGGGGCGCGTGGCCGCGCGGACCGTCGCGTCTCGCCCCCGATCCGAAGCCCACACCCTTGCGAAGATCCAACCGGTTCAGAATCGTTGCCGGGCGCGATTGAGTCCCGCGCGTCCAGGTGAGTGTGTCGCCGCGGAGCGCGGAGGAGGAGGATGCTCATTCACGGAACCGCGCTGCTCGGTGCGTGCCTCCTCGTCGGCCGGTTCCTCGGCGGCCAACTCGCCCGCCTGATGGGCGTCGATGGCGACGTCGGTGGCGTCGGGATCGTCATGCTGCTGCTGGTGGGGGCGACGGCACTCCTGCGCCGGTGCGGCAGGCTCGACACCCATACGTCGGCCGGCATCGGCTACTGGGGCGGGATCTCCATCCCGATCGTCGTCGCAATGGCCGCCACGCTCGACGTCCGCGCGGCTGCCGGGGGTGGGGCGGCGGCGGTGTTCGCCGCGGTGGCGGTGGTGGCGACGTGCTTCTGCCTCGTGCCGGTCATCGTCCGCATCGGGGGCGCCGACCCGCGCCGCGGGGGGCACGCATGACCGGCACCGGGTTCGGCGGCGCGTGGCAGCCGGTGGCCGACGTCCTCGCCGCCAATGGCCTCGTCACGGCCCTGGTGCTCGTGGGGCTGGTGACGTGGCTGGCGGAACTGGTGGCCCGGCACGCGCTCCGCGGCCGCATCCAGGGGTCGGTGGTGGCGATCCTCGCGG
>RFRL01000078.1 GCA_009924545.1 Planctomycetia bacterium
CGCCGCCGACTCGGTCCACGCCCCACCGGCGCCCACGATCGCCTCGGCATCGTGGCGCACCGCGCGCACCCCGTCGACGATCAATCGCGTGATCTCGCCGGGCTGCCGCCCCCGCATGTAGGCATCCTCGTAGACGACGATGCGGTCGAACGACCGGGCGAGGATCCGCCCCTGGGCGACGATATCGATGTCGCGGCGGTCACCCGCGGCGGAATAGACCGCCGTCCGGCGCCGGTGCGGCAAGGCCTGCAGTGTGGCCACGATCCGCTCCAGGGAGTCGGGATTGTGGCCGTAGTCGACAACCACTGCCGCGCCCTCCAGCTCCACCACGTTGAACCGGGCGGGGGAACCGCTCATGCCGGCGGAGAACGTCTCCAGGCCCAGGCGCACGATCTCCAGCGGCACGCCCAAACGCCACGCGGCAGCCGCGGCGGCGAGGACGTTTTCCACCTGGAACGACACCAGACCGCGATGGACCAGCGGCACCCGGTCGAAGTGCGCCAGGCGCGTCTCGCGCGGACCGTCGCAGAGCACGATCCACCCATCGCGAACCGTGGCCGCCAAGCCACCGGCGGCGAGGTGTTCGAGGAGCACGGGCGCGGTGGCGTCGGCGGCGAAATAGACCACCTGACCCTTGCACCACTGCCGCATCTCGACCACGAGCGGATCGGCTGCATTGAGGACCGCGGCCCCCGTGTTCCGCTTCACGGCGCAGACGATCGCGCCCTTCACCCAGGCCAACCGCTCGGGCGTGTCGACGGCACCGATCCCGAGGTGGTCGCCGCTGCCGATGTTGGTCACGACCGCCACGTCGCAGCGGTCGAATCCGCACCCTTCGCGGAGGATCCCCCCGCGGGCCGTCTCCAGGACGGCGGTGGTGACGGCCGGATTGGCAAGCACGCGGCGGGCACTCTGCGGCCCGCTGCAATCGCCCGCGTCGATCATCCGGTCGCCGATCCACACCCCCTCGGTGCACGTCGTGCCCACCGTCGCACCACCCGCGGCGGCGAGATGGGAAATGAGCCGGACCACCGTGGTCTTGCCGTTGGTGCCCGTCACCGCGGCGACCGGGATGCGGCCGTCGTCACCGGGCGCGAACAGGGTGTCGACGATCGCGGCACCCACGTCGCGCGGCGTGCCGATGGTCGGCTCCAGGTGCATCCGCAGACCGGGCCCTGCGTTGACCTCGATGACGGCCCCGGTCCGGCCGTCGAGCGGCCGGCCGATGTCGGCCGTCACCACGTCGATACCCGCGATGTCGAGGCCCACCACCCGCGCCGCCTCCACCGCCCGTGCCGCGACGTCGGGATGGACCCGGTCGGTGACGTCCTCGGCTGTGCCACCGGTGCTCAGGTTGGCGCTGTGCCGCAGCGGCACCGTCCGCCCAGCGGCGGGGACGCTCGCCGGGGTGAGCCCCTGCTCGGCCAACACCGCCACGGTGACCGCGTCGATCACCACCGGGCTCAGCGCGGTGGCGTGATCACCGCAGCGTTGCGGGTCCTCGTTGACCCGGGCGACGAGCTCCTCCACGGTGGCGACACCGTCACCAGTGACCTGCGGTGGGTGGCGCCGCGCTGCGGCCACCACGGCCCCACCCACGACGAGCAACCGGTGGTCACCACCGGGAATGAAACGTTCCACCACCACATCGTCGCCGTGGGTCCGGGCGAACGCCCACGCCCGCTCGATCTCCTCGGCCGTGGTGAGGTTCACCGACACCCCGCGACCCTGGTTCCCGTAGCGGGGCTTCACCACCACGGCCGCGGCGATCTCGGCGGCCATCGCGCAGGCGTCGGCGGCGTCCTTCACCGGCCTCCCCTCCGGCACCGGGATCCCCGCCTCGGCGAGGAGTGCCCGGGTCAGATCCTTGTCCTGGGCGATCGATTCGGCGACGGCCCCGGTCCGATCGGTCTCGGCGGCGATGATCCGCCGCTGCCGCGCGCCCTGGCCGAGCCGGACCAGGCTCCCCTCGTTGAGGCGTCGGCAGGGGATGCCCCGGGCCACCGCGGCGTCGACGATCGACCGCGTGCTCGGCCCGAGCTGGACGTCGAGGAGCAACGACCGCAGCCGCTTCAGCTCCTCGGCGATGGGGAATTCCTCGCCGGCGATCGCCGTCATGATCAGACGATGGGCGACCTGCAGGCACTCGAGGGCGAACTTCTCCTCCGTGTACTCGATGACCACGCGGTAGCACCCGCGCTGATCGAGCTCGCGGGCCCGCCCGTAGCCCACGGTGGTGCCGGCCGCCGTCTGCAGTTCGAGCGTCACGTGCTCCAGCACGTGACCCATCCAGGTGCCGGTGTCGAGGCGCTGGAAGAAGCCGCCACGCTCACCGATGTTGCAGCGGTGCTCGATCATCCCCGGCAGCCAGCGCTTCACCTTCTCGTTGAAGCCGGGGAGGGTGTGGGACGGGAAGTCCTCCAGCCGGCCCAGATCGACCCACACTTCGAGAACGGGAAACGCAGCCCATTCGTTGGGGCCCCGGAGCACCTTGATCCGTGTGATCTCCATGATCGGTTCGGCTGTCGCCTCATGCCCGGTCGCAGACGCGTGCGGGGGCTCGTGTGGTGTGCCGGTCCTCCGGCCGCCGGACGCTCCGGCTGGCCTGTGGAGGGGGACCTGCACGCGGGGGTGCCGTCCGCAGCGGCGCGTCGCCGGCGCGGACGGACGGCAGTGGCCGTCGGGGAAGAAATTGGCTGCCTGACCGCGGCGGCAGGACGCCACCGCTGCCCGGCACCCTGCTCATGGCGGCCAGCAATCCGGGGCCGCGGGAGAGACACCCCTGCCGAAGACCGGCTTGGCAGTCGGGCGGAAGTGATTGTCGGAACCGAGAACCAACGAACCGGCCGTGAGGGCCATGGGTCGATCGATGTCCTGAACCGAGGGACCGTCCGGCATCGCCGCACGCCGCGCGGACGTGCGTTCGCTCGCGCTGCCCCGTTCCTCCGGCACCATGAATCGAACGGTCGGCGGGTTGCCAGCCGGACACTCCAGCCGCGCCGCCACCGGCCCGATGGTTTCGCCGGCGTTTGCCGCAGGGGTTGCCATCGCGGGAATGATTCTACGACTCGTTTCCGCGAAAGCGAATTTTTCCTCCCGCACCCGCCACCCTCCGGCTGTTTCCCCGGTATTTCCCCAGAGTTCAGCCCCGTTTGCCCTGCCAACCGCCGTCCAAAACCGGGCCGCTGACCGTCCCTCATCCCCCCACAATGGGCACCCGGTTGGCGGAACGCGGCCCGCAGGGATACTCGACATTCCCGCATCGTTTCTTGCGGACCGGCACCCGCATCCCCTTCTCCCCTCACCATGCCGCTCTCCGCTGCGTCCGCCAGCACCCCACCGGCCAACCAACCCCTTCCGGATCCCGCGGCGCTGGGACTGGCCGCCGGCGAGACGATCGTCGCGGCGGCCCGCCACGACCTGGACGGCGACCTGCGCTTCGCCGACGGCTGGATCGTGCTCACGAGTCGGCGTTTGGTCGCCGATCGCCCCGCTTCGGCCGACCCCGGCTCCCGTCCGGAGATCACGGACGGGGGCATGGTCGCCTGGCCGCTCGACGACGACACGTGGCTCGACATCCGCATGCGTGGCGCGGTGGGGCGCGTGGAATTGTCGCACCGCGGCCGGGTCATCGCGCGCTGGCTGTTCACCCCCGCCCGGGCCGCGGGGTTGCATGCCCTCGAAGACGCCTTCGACGAGCGCACCCGACGGCAGGCCCGGACCGACGGCGCCATTGCACCCCTGCCGAGCGCCACCCTCACCACCGCCGGCGTTGCCGACCACCCTGGCGACGGTGGTCTTGCCCTGGGAGACGACGACGGCGACGGCACGGCAGCCCCCGAGGCCCCGGCGCCGCGGGGCGACGACGACCTCGCCAGCGCCCCGGGCGACGTGTCGCTCCGCAATCTTCTCCGCCTGGGGTCGTTCATCCGCCCCCACGGCGGGATGGCACTGCTCGGGGCCCTGCTCTCGTTGACCGCCTCCGCCGCCGCCCTCGTGCCCGGCTACCTGACGATGCCCCTGGTGGACCAGGTGCTGATCCCGCGCCAGTCGGGGCAGGCGGTGCCCTACGGCCACGTGTGGTGGTACCTCGCCGGTCTGGCGGCCGCGGCCATCGCGGCGTGGCTGCTGGCGTGGGCCCAGTCGTGGACCCTGGCGTGGGTCAGCGAACGGGTGGCCGCCGACCTCCGCGTGCGCACCTATTCGCACATGCAGACCCTGTCGCTCGACTTCTTCGCCTCGCGCCGCACCGGCGACCTGATGTCGCGGGTCGGCAACGACACCGACCGGATCTGCAATTTCCTCTCGGTGAACCTCATCGATTTCTCCTCCGACGTGACGATCGTCCTCCTCACCGCCCTGGCGGTGCTGTGGATCAGCCCGGGGCTGGCCGTGGTCACGCTGGCGCCGTTCCCGCTGGTGCTGTGGCTGGTCTACACGGTGCGCGAGCGGTTGCGGCGCGGCTTCTCCCGGGCCAACGTCGCCTGGGCCGACATGACGAGTGTCCTGGCCGACACGATCCCCGGGATCCGCGTGGTCAAGGCGTTCGCACAGGAGCCGCGCGAAATGGAACGGTTCCGCTCCGCCAACGACCGCGTCCTCGACGCCAATGACCGGGTCAACGTGGTGTGGAGTTTCTGCGGCCCGCTGATCAGCCTGTTCAGTGAAAGCGGCCTGTTGGTGGTGTGGGCCGCGGGGGCGTGGCTCGTGTTCTCCGGGTCGGTCACCGTGGGCATGCTGACCACGTTCCTGGCGTACATCGCCCGGTTCTACGGGCGGGTGGAGTCGATGATCCGGATGGTGCCCGCCACGCAGCGAGCGGCCTCGAGTGCCGCGCGGATCTTCGAGATCCTCGACTGCCAGCCGACGGTGGCCGAGGATCCGCGCCCGGTGCGGATGGGCCGGGTCCAGGGGCGCATCGCCATCGAGGGGGTCCATTTCCGCTACGGGGCGCGCGAGGTGCTCCACGGCATCGATCTGGTGATCGAACCGGGAGAGATGATCGGACTGGTGGGGGCCAGCGGGTCGGGCAAGACCACGCTGGCGAACCTGGTGTGCCGGTTCCACGACCCCTCCAGCGGTTCGATCCGCATCGACGGTGTCGACCTGCGCCGGCTGGCGATCGGCGACTACCGGCGCAACCTCGGCTGCGTCCTCCAGGAGCCGTTCCTGTTCTTCGGCACCGTGGCGGAGAACATCGCCTACGGCTGCCCCGACGCCAGCCCGGAGCGGATCGTGGCGGCCGCCCGCGCCGCCGGCGCCCACGAGTTCATCCTCCGCCTGCCGGCGGGCTACGACTCGCGGGTCGGCGAACGTGGCGGCTCGCTCTCCGGGGGTGAACGGCAGCGGCTGTCGATCGCCCGGGCCCTCCTGGTCGACCCGCGGATCCTGATCCTCGACGAGGCCACCTCGGCGGTCGACGCGGAGACCGAGGCTGTGATCCAGGCGGCCATCGACCGCCTCGTCACCGGACGGACGACGATCGCCATCGCCCATCGGCTCTCCACGCTGCGGCGCGCCAACCGCTTGGTGGTGCTCGACGCCGGACGGATCGTGGAGATCGGCACCCACGAGGAACTGCTGGCCCGCGGCGGTGGGTATGCCCGGCTCTACCACGCCCAGACCAAGGCCGACGCCGAAGCCACGTCCTGAAGACTGCACCCGCCACCGCGCCCCGGACCACCATGCGATGACGCCCGACCCGCAGCATCCCCCGACCACCTGGCGGCTCGAACGCCTGCCCCACGGGCGTGTCGACTTTCTCTCCGCCACCGGCATCCGCCACGCCGACGTTGACATCGTCCGGGCCTTCCCCTTCACCTGCCCCGACGGGCTGGTGGCGATCGTGGCGGAGGATGGCACGGAACTGGCGTGGATCGACCGCCTTGACGAGGTGGGGCCGGCCCTGGCGGCGGAACTCCGGGCGGAGCTGGCGGCACGCGAATTCCTCCCGGTGATCAGCCGGATCGACGCGGTCAACGACGCCGAACCGGCCGAGTGGACGGTGCACACCGACCGCGGTCCGCGCCGCTTCCGCGTCACCGGCAGCGACGATGTCGTCCGGCCAGACGACGGAAGTGCCGTGATCACCGACACCTTCGGCGTGCGCTACCGGATTCCCGCGATCGCTGGGCTCGATCCCGCCAGCCGGCGGTTGTTCGAGAAGAACCTGTAGCGACGCGGTGTTTTCTCCGGTCTGCCCGTCCCCGACCCGCCACCCGCGCCGGTTCGCCAGACTCTCCCCGCGCGGCCGCGGGCGGCGGAAGCTGCGCCGGTTGCGCCGGCCGTATCGGCCGGAGTGGGGTTTTTCCCGGGAAAAAACGGCGGAAAAACTGAACAAACCGCTTGAAGACCGCGTGCGTGGGATTAGTCTCGGGGGGTCGAAATCGAGGAGGAGAACCGATGCTTCGCTCCCGCACCAACACGTACCGCGGCCGCTCCCTGCTCACCTGGGCCGGCGGCAGCGGAGTCGGCCGCCGCGTCGTCGCGCTGGCGTGCGCCACCCAGTTCGCCGTCGGCCCGGGCGCTCTGGCCCCGCTCGCGGTGGCCCCGACCATCGCCACCGGCATCGCCGTCCTGCCGGCCGTCGCCCACGGCCAGTGCTGCGGCGAGGTGGCCGCCGCTCCGGTGGTCACGCAGACCTACCGCCTGCAGTTCCAGACCGTCTACGACGAACGGCAGGTGAACGCCACCCAGGTGAGCTACGAGACCGTCTACGACACCCGCACCTACACCGTGAGCCGACCGGTCTGGGAAACGCAGTCGTCACAGCGCCGCTCCACCGTGCAGCGCCCCGTCTGGGAGACGAGCACCCGCGAGGAGCGCTTCACCGTCATGAAGCCGGTCTGGGAGACGGTGGTCCAGGACCGCAGCTACGACCAGGTCCGCGACGTCGTCGAAACGAGCACGCGCGAGGAGCGTTTCACCGTCATGAAGCCGGTGACCGAGACGGTGATGCAGCAGCAGGTGAGCGTCGTCCGCAAGCCGGTGACCGAGACCGCCATGCAGCAGCAGGTGAGCGTCGTCCGCAAGCCCGTCTACGAAACCGCCATGCAGCAGCAGGTGAGTGTCGTCCGCAAGCCCGTCTACGAAACCGCTGAACGTGAGGAGGCCTACACGGTCGCCGAACCGGTCACCACGCTGCGCACCGCCTACGCCGACCAAGGCGGCTACGTCGATCAGGTGACCCCGATGGTCGCCCCGGGCACGACCCAACTGGGGTGGGTGCCGGGGGGGTGGGCGGTGAACCCCTACAACGGCCTGGCGACATGGCAGCGCGGGGGCTACGGCTGGACGATGACCCCGGGCGTCGTGGTCAACCAGGTCAATCGTGTCTACCAGCCCAACGTCGTCGCCATGCAGGTGCCCGAGACGACCGTCGTCAACCGTGTCGTCACCCGCAAGGTGCCGGTGCAGACGGTCCGCTACGTCGACGAGCAGGTCGTGCAACAGATCCCGGTCCAGACCCTCCGCTACGTCGACGAGCAGGTGGTCCAGCAGGTGCCGGTGCAGACCGTCCGCTATGTCGACGAGCAAGTGGTCCAGCAGGTTCCGGTGCAGACGACCCGGATGGTGGCCGAGGAGCAGGTCCGCCACGTCCCGGTCCAGACCGTCCGCAAGGTGGTCGAACGGGTGGAGAACAAGGTGCCCGTCCAGGTCTGCCGGATGGTGGCCGAGGAACAGGTCCGCCAGGTCCCGGTCCAGACCTGCCGCTTCGTGACCGAGGAGAAGTTGGAGCCGGTCACGGTCCAGGTGCTCAAGTACGTCAGCGAGCAGCGCACGATGCAGGTGCCGCGCGTCGTCGAGAAGCGGACCCCCTACACGTACACGGTGCGCTCGCCACGGACGGTGGTCCTGCGGGTGCCGCTCGATCCGTGCGGCAATCCGCTGCCGACGGCAGCGGTGTCGATGCCCACCGCCGGTCGTGCCCGCTGCCACGTATTCCCCGGGCGTGATCGCTTCCCCTGGCACGACTGTTGTTTCCCCGAATGCAACCGGGTCCGCCGCCGCCCGTCCGGCCACGGCTGCCCCGGCGCTGTCGAGCGCGGAAGCGGAGAAGGCGTTCAACACCTTTTCGGAGAAGCCGGCGGCGAGCCAGCCCCCCGTGGGGAGCGGGTGGACCGATTCACCTCTCGACCATGTTGATCCCTCGACCGGCACCTCGGCCGCCGGCCAAAACCCGGTGGCGCCTTCCGCTCCGGCGACCGGAGAAGGGATCCGCCTCGAGAAGCCAGCTGAACCGGCCACCGACGCAAGCGGCGGCGGGGCTCCCGGGGCCAAGGTCAACCCGGAGAAGGCGTCCGCTCGGGGTACCGCTCCGACGGTCGCCGTGGAGACGATCCCCACTCCGCTCCCCACGGCGACGATCGCCGGACCGCTGGCGGTGGTCAAGGATCCTCCGCTGGTGCCCGTCCGGCCGAACCAGCCCGCCACCACCGTCGCGCCCGCGCTGCCGGCGATGCAGCAGCGTTCGCCGGCCGACGCCGGCGGCCATCCCGTCCGGGAGCCGGCCGCAGTCGGTACCGCGACCGGTCAGACCACCTGACCGCACGTCCTGATGATCCTTGCCGCCATGACGGTCAGGGGTTAGCTTCTCCGCGGTCCTGCCACCCCGGAGCAACCCCCTTGACGAAGCATCATCGGATCAAGGTCGTGGGCCCCGTCGTCGATCTCGACGGCGACGAGATGACGCGGATCATCTGGCGGTTCATCAAGGACCAACTGATCCTCCCTTACCTGGCCGTCGATCTCCGCGAGTTCGATCTCTCCATCCAGAACCGCGACGCCACCGGCGACCAGGTGACGATCGACGCGGCGCACGCCATCCTCGAGTGCGGCGTGGGGGTGAAATGCGCGACGATCACCCCCGACGAGGGACGGGTGAAGGAGTTCGGACTGAAGTCGATGTGGAAGAGCCCCAACGGGACGATCCGCAACATCCTCGGCGGAGTGATCTTCCGCGAGCCGATCATCATCAACAACATCCCCCGGCTCGTGCCCGGCTGGACGAAGCCGATCGTCGTGGGGCGCCACGCCTTCGGCGACCAGTACCGGGCCACCGACGTGCGGATCCCCGGCCCGGGCACCCTCACGCTCACCTTCACCCCCGCCGACGGCTCGAAGCCGATGGAGATGAAGGTCTTCGAGTTCCCCGCCCCCGGCGTCGCCATGGCGATGTACAACCTCGACGACTCGATCCGCGACTTCGCCCGGGCGAGTTTCCGCTACGGCCTGGCCCGCGACTTTCCCGTCTACCTGTCCACCAAGAACACGATCCTCAAGGCCTACGACGGCCGGTTCAAGGACATCTTCCAGGAGATCTTCGACGCCGAGTTCGAGGGGGAGTTCTCCGCCCGGGGGCTGACCTACGAGCACCGGCTGATCGACGACATGGTGGCCTCGGCCCTGAAATGGGAGGGGGGCTACGTGTGGGCCTGCAAGAATTACGACGGCGACGTGCAGAGCGACATCGTCGCCCAGGGCTTCGGCTCCCTGGGGCTGATGACCAGTGTCCTGATGACGCCCGACGGCCGGGTGGTCGAGGCGGAGGCGGCCCACGGCACCGTCACCCGGCACTACCGCCAGCACCAGCAGGGCAAGCCCACGTCCACGAACCCCATCGCCTCGATCTTCGCCTGGACACGGGGCCTCGCCCACCGCGGCCGGCTCGACGGCACGCCGGAGGTGGTGCGGTTCGCCGAGACCCTGGAACGGGTGTGCATCGAGACGGTCGAGGCGGGCCGGATGACGAAGGACCTTGCCATCCTCGTCGGCCGGGACCAGCAGCACCTCGACACGCAGGCGTTCCTCGCCGCGATCGACGACAACCTGCGCCGCGCGATGTCGGCCTGAGCGGAGACCCCACCGATGTCCCGGCGATTGCGGCAGCAGGTACCGCGGTCGTACACCGCGTCGCTGTTCGAGCGACTGCAGCGGGGTGAGCCGCAGTTCTACACGTTGCCGCTGATGGCCGATGTGCTGGCGCTGCCGGTAGCGGCCCTGCGCCATTGGGCCCGGGTCGGACTGCTTGTCTCCGTCCGCCACGCGGCGGGGGCGGCGTGGTTCGACTACCCCCAACTGGTGGCCGGCCGGCAACTGGGGCACTTCCTCGCGGCGGGGTTGTCACTGCGGGAGATCGACGCGGCCGTGGCCGCTTTCACCCCGCCCGGCGCGCCGGCGCCGCTCGACCGCCTGGTGCTCGACGGCCGGCGCCTGCACCTTCTTGTCGACGGGCGGCTCCTCGGCCCCGGTGGGCAACTCCCCCTGCCTTTCACCTCCGGCGACGAGGACGATCCGCCGCCAGCCCTGCTCCACTTCCCAGGCAGTGCTCTCCCGGGCCGTGCCGCGCCGCCGGTCGATCCGGGCGGCACGCCGGATGACGACGGCACGGAGATCGGCGAATTGCTCACACTGGCCGCCGACCTCGAGGCGGCCGGCGCGTGGGCCGAGGCGGCCGAGGCGCTCCGCGCCGTGCTCCAGGCCGCCGGCCCCACCGCGGAGGTCAACTTCGCGCTGGCGGAACTGCTCTGCCGGGTGGGCGACCTACCGGCGGCCCGCGAGCGCTACTACGCCGCGATCGAGATCGAGCCCGACCACCTCGAGGCCCGGGCGGGCCTGGGCCGCGTGTTGGGGGACCTGGGGGAGCCGCTGCTGGCGCTGGCGGCACTGGAGGGGGTGATCTCCCAGGAGCCCGGCTACCCCGACGCCCACTTCCACGCGGCGGGGATCCTCCGCGCGCTCGGCCGCCGCGCGGAGGCTGAACACCGCCTGCGGATGTTCCTCACGCTGGCCCCCGCCAGCCCCTGGGCGGAACGGGCCCGGGGCTGGCTGACCGGCATCTGAACGCCGACCTGGTGCCACCAGCCGCGGTGGCCGGGAGCGTGTGTCACCACGGCCCGCGGACGCTGTGGACGCCGAACTGCACGGTATCGCTGGGCCACATCGGGGTCGGGTAGAGCCCGCCACCGCTTCCCGGCACGGCGCCCGGCCCCGGATAGGGGCGCCGGAACTGGTGGTACAGCGGCGTCACCCTGTGGCTGGGCACACCCCAGGCGTAGTCACTGGTGAACTCGGCGGTGGGTGGCACGACGAGGGCCATCGGCCGCCCGATCGACGGGTCGTACCAGGTGCTGTGCCAGCTCTTGTTGCGGCTGCGGAGGAAGTAGCGGTACGACGTGGCCCGGTCGCTGGCCTCCGCCACCATGGTGGTGGAGACGAGTGCGGCCAGGAGCGTCAGGCCGACCAGGGCACGCGGCGCGAAACGGCGGGGAACGGGGCTGTTCATGGGGAATCCTGGGAAGACGGACTCGGGGAATCGGAGGGGATCACCACCAGTAGCCATGGGCGACCGTCCGCATGCCCGTCGCGCCGGCGGGGCGGATGTATTTCCGCCGGTGCTTGTACAGGAACTCGTGGGGCATGAACGGCGGATAGGTGTGCCAGGTGTGGCCGACGTGCGGTGGCACCGGACGCGGCGACACGTAGAGTTGGGCACCGAAGCCGGGGGCCGATCCGGCCGGGACCGGCGGCACCCAGTAGTTGTAGAAGACGTCCGGCGTGGGGGCCTCGACGCCCCAGTTGATCGGCGCGGCCGGGGCCGCCGACACGGCCACCAGTTCGATCGCCACCACGGCCGCGAGCAACCCCGCGCGCCGTTTCGTGGAGCCACTCATCGCCGCACCTCCCCGTTGGCTGTCACGGTCGCCGCGCTCCTCCGTGAGCCGCCGGCACCGTGACGGGTGCGTCGGTCGACCAGTTCCCTCCGTGGAACCGGCTCCCGACCTGACGCGCCCCGGGTCGGCCGCCAGCTTTGGGCCGCCGACACCGGGACAGGAGGAAGCTTCGGCACGATCCGCGCGGCTGGTTGATCCAGACACTTCCCGCGCCGACGCCGCTGCGCACCAGGCACAACCCGCAGGTCCGTCACCACCCGAACCACCCGGCGTCAGGGTCGGCGCAACCGGTATACTCCGCCCCTCTTGCCAGCGTCGGTCGGCCCGATCAGAGTCGTGACGACCCCGGCAACCCGCCCCGGTGGGTCTCCCCTGCCTGTGAGCCCCATGGCCAAGTCGTCGAAGAGCCCGTCATCCGCCGCCGTGCCCGCGGAAACCAACGCCGGCGCCGCGCCGCCGGCCACTGCGGCACCGAGCGCCCCACCGCCGAAACGACGGGCCACCGCCCAGGCCCTCGCCGCCGGCCAGCGCGATATCTCGGTGAGCGAGTTCTTCGCCAAGAACCGCCACCTGCTCGGCTTCGATTCCCCGCGCAAGGCCCTGCTGACGAGCGTCAAGGAGGCGGTCGACAACGCCCTCGACGCCTGCGAGGAAGCGGGCATCCTCCCGGAGTTGTGGGTGCGGATCGAGGCGGTCGGCGACGGGGGGAGCCGCTACCGGATGGCGGTCCAGGACAACGGCCCGGGGATCGTCAGCAAGCAGATCCCGCTGATCTTCGGCAAGCTCCTCTACGGGTCGAAGTTCCACCGTCTGCGGATGAGCCGCGGCCAGCAGGGGATCGGCATCTCGGCCGCGGGGATGTATGGCGTGCTCACCACCGGCAAGCCGGTGAAGATCATCTCGAAGATCTCGGTGAAGGAGCCGGCCCACTACACCGAATTGCGGATCGACACCAAGACCAACCAGCCGGAGATCCTCAACGGCAAGGGGGCGGGTGTCGACATCCCTCCGGGCAAGGCCGGTGCCGATTTGATGCACAAGCACACCATCGAGTGGGTGGCGGCCAACGACCGGGGCGAGCCGGTCGAACACGGCACGCGGGTCACCATCGAGATGGAGGCCAAGTACCACCGCGGCCGGGGCAGCGTCGAGGAGTACCTGCAGCAGACCGCGATCGCCAATCCCCATGCGCGGATCCACTTCCAGCCCCCCGAGGGGGACGAGGTGCTGCTCGAGCGCTCGAGCGCCGAACTGCCCCCCGAGCCCAAGGAGATCAAGCCACATCCCTACGGTGTCGAGCTCGGTCGGCTCGTGACCCTCCTCCAGCAACAGCCCAAACTCACGCTCTCGCAGTTCCTCACCGGGTCCTTCTCCCGGGTCTCGCCGGGAGTGGCACGGAAGCTGTGCGACTCGGCCAAGCTGTCGCCGCGGGCCACCGGGGCGAAGCTCGGCCGCGGCGAGGCCGACGCCCTCTACAAGGCGATCCAGGAGACGCGCATCCCTCCCCCCGCCACCGACTGCGTGGTGCCGATCGGCGAGCAGCGACTCCTCGCCGGCCTCCGCCAGGTGGTGCCAGGGGAGTTCTTCACCGCCGCCACCCGGCCGCCGGGCGTGTACCGCGGCAATCCCTTCGTGATCGAGGCGGCGCTGGCCTATGGCGGCGGCCCCGGGGCCCAGAAGGTGTCTCTCGAGGCGCTCGTGGAACTGGCGGGGGAGAGCGATTCCCGCAGCCTCCGCCAGTTCCTCACCACCACCTTCGCCGGGCTCGGCGGGGACGCGGCCGACAAGATCCTCGAGGAGGCCAAACTGGCTCCGCGGCAATCGCCGTCGAAGCTGAAGAAAGCGGCCCTCGAGACCCTCCATGCGGCGATGCAGCACGTCAACGCCGACGAGGGGCAGACGATGACCGTGCTCCGCTACGCCAACCGCGTGCCGCTTCAATTCCAGCACGGCGCCTGCGCGGTGACGCAGACGATCCTCTCCACCAACTGGCGGTCCTACGGCCTCTCGCAGTCGCGGAACAGCCTCCCCACCGGCCCCGTGACCGTGATGGTCCACGTGGCCAGCGTCTGGGTCCCGTTCACCAGCGAGTCGAAGGAGGCGATCGCCTCCTACCCGGAGATCGTCAAGGAGATCCGCCTCGCCCTGCAGGCGGTGGGCCGCAAGCTCGGCATGTACCTCAGGCGGCGCCTGCGCGTCGCCCAGGAGGGGCAGCGGCGCAGCATCTTCCTCCGCTACCTCGGCGAGGTGGCCACCGCCGTCGCGACCATCAACGGCGTCGAACGCGAGGGTCTCTACGCCGACCTCCTCGCGGTGGCGAAGAAGAAAACCGCCGAAGCCGACTTGAAACTCGACGACCGCGGCAAGCCGATCGCCGACGAAGACGACGATCTCGACCTCGGCGCCAACTGTATCATCGTCGCCCGGGGGGAGGTCGGCCTGACCCCGGCCGCCGCCGACGCCGTGGACGACGACATCTCCGCCGGAAGGAAGCCGCCCACGAAGGAGGCAGGCCGCAAGCAGCGCGGCAGGATCGCGACGGTCTCCGGCGACGACGCCGCGACCGTGCCCGACGGAAAGAAGTCGCCGAAGTCGGGGAAAGGGGCCCCGGCCGCCGGGCCGGAGAGCGCATCGGCCGAAGCGCCAAAGCCCGCCACCGGCAAAGCGGCCAGGGAGAAGCGGCCGCCGAAGAAGTCACGCTGACCCATGCTGCTGTCGGAAGACTTCCTGCGTGACTGGCCGGCAGTTCTACGACTTGCAGACCGCGAGCGGCGCCGGAGAAACTCGTTGAACTCGCTCGTCGTCCTGTACACGACCGCGGCGTTGATGGCGGGCGCGGCACTCGCGTGCACGTTGCGATGCCTCGCCTGGTCGATCCCGGCGTGGCGCCGCCGGCTGGCCCGGTGCGGGGTCGCGCCCGAGGTTCGAGATGGCTCGACCGGGGTTCTCACCGGCTGGCCCGCCCGCGTCGGCAGCGCCTTGCAGGCTGTGGACAAACAGCCTGCAGCACCTCAGGGATGAGGTGCCGGGAGCGCAGCTCCCGTGAAAACTGGAAGTTTTCGTGTGGACAAAGGCCTCGGATGGACTTTGTCCACGGGCTGCTGGGTCTCGATCGGGATCGCGGCCTGTGCCATGGTCGGGTGGTATGGCTGCTTCGGCGTGTTGGCTGCGTTGCACGCCGCCCCTCGGTAGGACATGGGTCGCCGGCCGCCACGCGGACGGCTGATTCATCGAAGAGCTTCCCCGATCGGGCGCGCCAACGGTCCCACTGGCTTGACCGGTGCATTCGAGCGCGAGGCAACCAGCACCGCCGTGGCGGAGGCACCCGCGGGTTCTCAACTCTCCGCCGGTGTCCGCAGGATCTTCTCCATCGGCCGGCCCTTGGCCAACTCGTCGACGAGCTTGTCGAGGATCCGGATCTCGCGCAAAAGTGGATCCGCGATCGACTCCACACGGATGCCGCAGATCGTGCCCGTGACGAGCGCGCGGAGCGGATGGGACTTGGGAGCCTCGGCGAAGAAGGTCGCGAAGTCGGTCTTCTTCGCCAGGCGGGATTCGAGGCCGCGCTGCGTGTAGCCGGTGAGCCAGCGGATGATCCGGTCCACCTCGGCCTGCGATCGCCCCTTCCGCTCAGCCTTGGCGACGTAGTACGGATAGACGCTGGCGACGGCGACCGAAAAGATCCGGTGCGGCTTCGTGTCCGGCCCGGATGCGGCCCACCCCTTCGTGGCTCCGGCAGCCTGTGCCGTGGATCGCGCTTTCGCCTCCGGCTTCGGCCGGGTTCGTTTCGCTGTCATGCGGCGGTCCTTTCCGTTCTCGAGTGCGAAACCCGCTGTCGCGCGCGGCGTGGCGCCCGCTGCCGGTGCCGTGCCGCGTTTGGCTTCGTTGCCGGCCGGTCCGGTCATCCGAGGATCCCGGCGATCGGTCGGGCTGGCTGGACACCGGTGAGTTTCTGGTCGAGGCCGCCGTAGAAGAACGTCAGTCGCTCCGGGTCGAGCCCCATGAGGTGGAGGATGGTGGCGTGGAGATCGCGGACGTGGTGGCGATTCACCGCCGCCTCGTGCCCGAGATCGTCGGTCTCGCCGTAGCTCGTCCCCTTCCGCACGCCGCCACCGGCGAGGAAGTAGGTGAACCCCTTGGGGTTGTGGTCGCGTCCGCCGTTGGCCCCCTGCCCCACCGGCTGCCGGCCGAACTCGCCCCCCCACACCACCAGCGTCTCGTCGAGGAGCCCGCGGGCCTTGAGATCGGCAAGGAGGGCCGCGATCGGCTTGTCGATCTCGGGGCAGTGGATGGCGAGATTCTCCTCGACACCGTTGTGGGCGTCCCAATTCTGCTGCTGATGGCCGCCGCCGGAGTAGATCTGCACGAAGCGCACCCCGCGTTCCACCAGCCGCCGGGCCACGAGGCACTGGCGGCCGAACGGGGCCGGGCCGAGCGCGAGCGGGTGGTCCCCCTTGCGGTCGAACAACCCGTAGGCAGCGAGGGTCGCCGGGCTCTCGGCGGAGAGGTCGAGGAGTTCCGGGCCGCTGCTTTGCAATTGGAAGGCGAGCTCATAGGAGGCGATGCGCGCCGCGAGGTCGCCGGTGGCGGTGCGCGCGGAGGCGTGGAGGCGGTTCAGGGCGGCGAGCGTGTCGATGCCGTCGCGCTGCATGGCACGGGTCACCCCAGCCGGCGGCTCGAGCGCGGGCAGGGCCTCGCCCCCCGAGCGGAACACCGTCCCCTGGTAGGCGGAGGGCATGAACCCCGCCGCCCAGTTGGCGGCCCCGGGAATCGGGCCGCCACGCGGGTCGAGCATGACGACGAAACCGGGGAGATTCTCGTTGATGCTCCCC
Source organism: Planctomycetia bacterium (assembly GCA_009924545.1). GTDB lineage: Bacteria > Planctomycetota > Planctomycetia > Pirellulales > UBA1268 > F1-20-MAGs016. Next base: position 16,505 of record RFRL01000078.1, read on the forward strand.
AGACCGTAGGCCAACCAGCTCCCCAGGGCGGGGTGCCCCTGGAGGATCCGCCCCGTGTTCATCTGCAGGTTCGCGGAGCCATGCGCGAAGGAATCGGCCCACAGGCTCTTCACCACCGCCAGTTCGTCGGCATGCGCCGCCAGATGGGGCAGCGCGTCGGAGATCCACAGGCCCGACTCGCCGTGCCGGCGGAAGGTGCGCTTCGACCCGAGGAGCTTCTGCTTCTGGACCGAGCGACGGCGGATCTCGATCTCGATCTCCTGTCCGTCGCGCTTCTGGAGCTCCGGTTTGTAGTCGAAGAGGTCCATCTGCGACGGACCGCCGTACATGTAGAGGAAGATGCAGGCCTTCGCCCCGCGACGGACCGGTGGTGGCGCGGGGGCCGCGGCGCCCGCGCGCCCGAAGAAGCCGTCCTTCTCCAAGAGACCGGCCAGCGCCAGCCCGGTGAACCCTGCACCCGTCTCCCAGAGAAACTGCCGGCGCTGCCCGACGCACGTCGCCGCGGGTCCGGTCGTCATGGGTGGCCTCCGGGGAGTCAGTCGATGGTGACGAATTCGTTGAGGTTGAGCACCACCAGCGCCAGATCACGGCGTGCCCGGCGGCGCGCCTCGTCGACCGGTGGCGGTCGCCCGGCATCGACCCGGCAGGGGGCGCCACCCGTGGGATGGATGGTGAACCGGCGCGCGA
>RFRL01000079.1 GCA_009924545.1 Planctomycetia bacterium
CCCGGGCCCCGGACGAGATCCCGACCCTGACCATCGATCCGGCCAGCTTCCAGGGCATCACCCCGGGCTCTTCGACGCGCGGCGACGTGGAGTCGGTGTTCGGGCTGGGGGCCGCCTTCACGCGGGAGGACGGCACGCCCGGCCTGTTTTGGGCGATGGAGCCGTTCGAGCGCGTGGAGATGACCTTCGACGGCGACGTCGTCAACGCGATCCGCGTCAAGCTGGTCGAGCCGCTGGCGGTCGACGAGCTGGCGGCGAAGCTCGAGATCGGCGATCTGCGGACCGTGTCGATCCTCGACGAGAACGGCATCTCGATCGGCGAGGTGTTCCCGGAGCGGGGCATCATCTTCAGCCTCAAGCCCGGCACGCGCTCGGCCCTGGCGATGATGCTCGAACCACTCGATCCCGAAGCCTTCGTCCTCCGCGCCGAAGGGGAGATGGACAGCAATTCCGCCAACGCCCTGGCCGACCTGGGGTATGCCGTCGAACTCGACCCCCAGCATCTGCGCGCCCACCGGGTGCTGCTGGTCCTGCTCGCGGAGCAGGGGCGGTGGCAGCAGGCGCTGAAGGTCGCCGCCGCCGCCGAGGCTCTCGACCCGGTCGACGTGTGGACGCGGCTCAAGCATGCCAGCGTGCTGGCGGCGGTGGAGCGATTCGACGAAGCCCGCACCAAGGTCCAGGCGGTGCGTGACGATGCCGCGGCAACGCCGCTCGTTGCCGCACAGGCGGAACGGATGCTCGGGCGCATCGCCTTGGAGGAGGCGGTGGCCGATCCGGCCCGGGCCGTCGCCCACTTCGACCAGGCGATCCGGGCGGCGCTGCCCCTCCTGACGAACAAATCCCCGTCGATCCAGACGGCGGCCCGCGAGGTCCTGCTCGACACTCACCTCGGCATGGCGATCGCGATCGCCAAGGGCAACTTCCGGCAGAAGTCGCGGGTGGTCGCCAAGTGGATCGAGCGGGCCGAGGCCCTCGTCGCCGAGGTTCCCCAAGGGGCACCGTCACACGACATGCTCGAACTGCAATTGTGCCGTGGCGCCCTGGCGGCCGCCGCCGGTTCGGCCGAGGCTGTCGAGCCGCTCCCCTGGGTGAAGCGGCTCCTCACCACCCGGGACCGGATGGGGGCGGGCCTGGAAGACTCGTGGCGGCGGCGGCAGATCGATTGGGAGGTGGGGCATGCCCTCGCGGATGCCATCACGGCCGCCCAGAAGCGTGGTGACACCGCCGACATGCTCGCCAACGCCACCCTCACCGCCGCCTACCTCGACCGCGGCACCGACCACCGTGAGCTCACCGACCGCGACCGGCGCAGTCTCGGTGATCTGTACTTCCGCATCGGTGTCCTCCACGGCATCCAGCAGGGTGACCATGCCACCGCGGTGGTGTGGTTCGACAAGACCGTGCCGCTGTGGGAGGGCAACGCGGCCTTCGGCGGCGACGGCACCAGCGGACGACTCGGCGAGTCGTACGTGAGCATGGCGATCTCCTACTGGCAGGCGGAGCGCCGCGAGGATGCGGTGCGCCTCAGCCGCGAGGGGGTCAAGCTGATGGAGGCCGCGGTGGAGCAGCGGCAGATCGAGGAGAAGGCCCTGGCGGTGGCCTACGGCAACCTCTCCACGATGTACGCCGAGCAGGGGGACGACTTCCAGGCCAAGGCGTTCGCCGAGATGGCCAGTCGGGTGGAAGCCACGTCGGCGAAACTCAAGTGACGCCGTCCGCCCCCCTCGGGTCCGCCGAATTGCTCCAGTTGAAGCGCTGGAACACCCCCACCATCTACAATGGGTGGGAGCAGATCACGCGCCGCGACCCGGCGGCCGACGGCTTCAATCCCGAGCCGACCCACGACTTCATGCCGGCCTTCGGCCCGATGGTCGGGTACGCGGTGACGCTGGTCATCGAGCCGAGCAACCGCGCCCACCGGCAGGCGTTGCCCCACGCCTGGGACGACTACCGGCGGATGGTGGCGGAGGCCCCGGGGCCGAAGATCGTCTGCGTGCAGGATCTCGACAAGCCGCGCGTCACCGGGGCGTTCTGGGGCGAGGTCAACGCTTCGGTCCACCGGGCCCTGGGCTGCGTGGGCACGATCGTGGACGGCGCCATCCGCGACGTCGACGAGATGACGGGTGTCGGCTTCAAGGCCCTGGCCCGGCGGCTGTGCGTCGGCCACGCCCACGTGCAGCCGGTCCGGTGGGGCTGCCCGGTGGACGTGTTCGGCCGCACCGTGCATCCGGGTGACCTGATCCACGCCGACAAGCACGGCTTCCTCGTGGTCGACGCCGAGGAGGCGCCCCGGCTGCTCGAGGCGGCGCTGTTCATGGACGCCAACGAATGCCGCACGGTGATCGCCGCCGCCCGCGACAGCACGGGGCTGGGCACCGAGGCGATCCTGGCCGCCCAGAGCGCGGCCGCGGCCCGGTTCAGTGCCGCGGCCCGGGAGCACTACGGGCGGCGCGGCGAGTGGGGCGGAACCGCACCTTCAGGGGCGCCACCCACGCCGTGACTGGTGCGCGCTGCCTGCCATGGTGAGCACGGCTCTTTCACGGGGCCCGATCTCCGGGGGCCCGATCGGCGGATGGTGTCGGGCGCCCGTTCACCAGACCGCTGGGTTGACAGGTCAGTTGACGACGTTCCGCGGCGGCAGGCCGAGGAGAGCCCGCCGGCAGGCTTCGGCCCCCTTCCGCCGCATGTCGAGAAGCCCGTCCTGGCTGTAGAAGGCGGAGTGCGGATTGAGGATCAGCCGGTCGCGCGCGGGATGGGCCGGATCGCGCCACGCCACGAGGAGCGGGTGGTCGTCGGGCGGCGGTTCGTGCGATCGCCGCGCCGGCCAACTGGCCGGAGGCGAGGGCCTCCGGCAGGGCCGCAACGTCGACGATCGCCCCGCGCGCGGTGTTCACCAGGTACGACCCGCGCGGCAGGAGCGCCATGGCGTCGTGGTCGACGAGGTGCCGGGTCCGGGGGGTGAGGGGGCAGTGGAGGCTGAGCACGAAGCTCGCCCGGAGCAGTTCCGCGAGCGATTCCACGCGCCGCACGCCGAGCATCTTGTCGCAGCCGTCGGGGCGGAACGGGTCGTGGAACCACACGTCCATCCCCAGGGCCTTGGCGCGAAGGGCGGCGGCGGTGCCGATCCGACCCAGTCCGAGGCAGCCGAACACCCGGCCTCGCAACCGCTCCAGTGGCACTGCCGGGGTGTAGCTCCACGGGCCCACGCCACGGACCAGTCGGCTGTTGAGCAGGTGGATCCCGCGCGTCAGGGCGAGCATCATGCCGATCGCGGTGTCGGCCACCTCTTCGGTGCCGTAGTCGGGCACGTTGGCCACGTCGATCCCGCGCTGCCGGGCGAAGGCATGATCGACGTTGTCGACGCCCACCCCGCAGCGGACGATGAGTCGGCAGCGTGTGAGCCGCTCGATCGTCAGCCGCGACAGCCCGACGACGTGGTAGAGCATGACCGCGTCGGCGTCGTCGATGCGGCCGGCGAGGTCGGCCTCGTTGCCGGCGTCGAGCGGCTCCACGGTCGCCAGGTCGCCGAGCACGGCGTGCTCCGGGGCCATGTCGTCGGCGATGAAATCGGTGACCACGACCCGCGGCATGGTGTCGTCTCCGGCGTGATCAGGCCGTGGACCGGCGACCCGCCGCACCCCAGTCATGAGGTGCCGGGAGCGGATCTCCCGCGAGACCGCGGTCGGTCGTCCGGCGGCAGGCCCTGGAGGGGCTTGGTCCACCGGTTGTCACAGCAGGCTTTCCAGGAGAAGGCGCATCTTCCGCAGCTCCGCCGCCTGATCGATGCCGGGCAGGGGGGGCATGTGGGCGCACAAAGCCCGGCCGTAACCCACCCGCTCCAACTGGCTGAACAGCCTCCCGTATTCCACGCTCCCCTGGCCGATCCGCACCTGGAAGGTGTCGGGCTTGGTGTCGCGGAGGTGGACGTGGCGCACATACTTGAGGATCGGTTCCCAGACGGCGGGCTTCTTGTGGCCGAAAATGAAATGGCTGGGGTCGAGCGTCACCCCCAGTCCGGGGACATTACGGCACAGCGAGGCGGTGGTTTCGGCATCCTGGGTCATCCGGCCGGCCGTGGTCTTCACCGCCACCACGGCGTCGAGCATCGCGGCGATCGCCACCATCCGCCGGAGGCGTTCGATCTCGCCGTTGAACGGGGTGCCGAGCTCGGAGGACTCGACCACCATCGTCACCACACCGAGCGATTTGGCCAGCTTGCAGGCCGCGGTGAACAGTCCGTCGGCGGCGGGGGTGTCGGCGGCCGCGAACGACACCGCCACGGGCCGGAGCCGCTGCAGGTCGCTGCAGGCCTTGACCGCCGCATCGGGCTGGGCGGCCACTTCTTCCGGGCGGAGATGGCCACCCGTCTCGTGGACGTCGATCTCGACCGCGGTGTATTCCAGCTCCGCCAGCCGTTCCATCGCCGCAGCCAGCGGCAGATCGGGGAAGCTCTCGGTGCTGACGCAGACGATCACGGCGGACTCCCGGGGCGGGGGGCGATGCCACCGGCACCGGCGGGCGCCGCCGGCGGTGACGGAACGATCGTGCAAGGTAGCGGGCTGCGGTGAATCGTGGCAACATGATCGTGATGGCTGGAGCGCCCCCCGTGCCGGCGGGGCCGGTTCCGCGCGGCAAACGATGCCCGCGGGAGCCGTCGCGGGCCTTGGAGGGACGTGCCGATGGATGGCGAACGGACTTCACCGGCATCCGACCGGGGCGGCATGCCGACACGGGTGATCGTCGAACAGGAGCGTTCACGCGGGCGTTGGAGCGGCCGGTTGGCGTGGGCGGTGGCGGGCGTGTCGCTCCTCGTGGCCCTGGCGAGCGTGGCGGCCAACGCCCGCTACTTCCAGCGCGACGCCGCCCTCGCGGAGTCCTGGCATTCGCTGTCGCGCTCCGCCCCGGCGAAGGTCGCCATCGTCGACATCGCCGGCGCGATCATCGGGGGCGACGGCTTCGCCACGGCACAACTCGCGCAGGTCCGGCGCGACGAACAGGTGAAGGCGATCGTGCTCCGCGTCGATTCTCCCGGGGGCACCGTCAGCGGGAGCGACGAGATCCACGAGCGGCTCCGCCGCCTGCTCGCCGACCGCGACCTGCCGGTGGTGGTGAGCATGGGGGGGATCGCGGCCAGCGGCGGCTACTACGTGGCCATGGCCAACGCCGGTCGCGACGACGTGATTTTCGCCGAGCCCGCCACCCTCACCGGCTCGATCGGGGTGATCATCCCGCACTTCGACGTCTCCCGGCTCTTGGAGCGCTTCGACGTCGCCGACGACTCGGTCACCAGCGGGCCGCTGAAGGAGATGCTCAGCCCGACAAAGGCCCGCACTCCGGAGTTGGCCGAACGCGAACGGGCGGTGCTCCAGGGGCTCGTGGACGACATGTTCGCGCGCTTCAAGTCGATCGTGAAGGCGGGCCGGCCCCGGCTCGACGACGCCGCCATCGACCGCGTCGCCACGGGGCAGGTGTTCACCGCCCGGCAGGCGCTCGAGGCCGGCCTCGTCGACCGGATCGGGTTCCTCGACGACGCCATCGAACGGGCGGTGGAACTGGCCGGGCTGACGCCGCAGACGGCCCGCGTGGTGCGCTACCAGCGGCCCCGGTCGCTGGTGGAGGACCTGTTGGGCACGAGCATCCCCACCGCGCACGGGCCGCTGGAGACCTTCGCCGAGCTGACCACGCCGCGGGCCTGGTACCTGTGCAGTTGGTGGCCGGCGCTGGTGGCCAGCGGCCGGTGAGCGGGGTGGCAGCCATGGGGCCGGAGACCGCCGGCCCGTCGTGCGCTGCCGCCGACCGGCGCCGGGGCGCGGGTCATCCGGTCCACCGGGGTGCCGCGTCGAGGGCTGTCCGCCCGAGGGCCGCGACGGCGTCGTGATCGGCCGGGGTGAGGCGCCGTCCGGCGGCGCGGGCAAGGGCCAGGCGGCACCACACGTCGGCAGCGAGCAGGCCCCGGTCGTCGGCCGAACGGTCGGCGTGGTGAGCCACCGCCAGCACCCCGAGGCTGTCGCGGACGACGGCCGCCAGGGCGCCGATTTCCAACTGGCGGTCGGCGAGGCCGCGGCCGTGGCGGCGGATGCCCCGGTCGATCGCCAGGGCGGTGTGATCGAGCAGCCGTCGCGCCGCGGCCGCGTGGGCGGCCAGACCGCGGTCGAGGAGGCGGCCGCGGTGCCCCCGCGGCAACAGTCGCGCGGCGCGCCACGCGAGCCATTCCGCCCCCCGCCGCCAGGCGGCGGCGTCGCGCCGTCCGGCGAGCGGATGGCCCCGCGACAGACCCTTGAACAGCGCCAGCCCGAGGAGGTCGCTCTCCCCCTCGTAGACGGTGACCGCGAGGTGGTCGTGGAGTGCGTCCCCGAGGGGGTGGCCGACGAGGAACGCCCGGCCGCCGTGCACACCGAGGGCATCGAAGGCCGCATCGCGCACCGCGAGACTGGCAGTGGTTTTGGCCACGATCGCCTCGAGCTCGCCCGGCTGTCCCGCGTCGATCACCCAACCGGCCCACGCGGCCAGTGTGTCGCAGGCGGTGACGGCCGCGGCGATCCGCCCGAGCCTGCCGAGGACCAGCTCCCGGGAGGCGATGGGCCGGCCCCAGGTGTGGCGGAGGCGGGCGTGATCGGCGGCGTGCGAAAGGAGGATCCGCAGCGTGCCGGCCGCCTGCGCGCAGAGGGTGACCCGGCCCCGGTTGAGGCCGTGCCACACGATCGCCATGCCGTCGTCGCCCGGTGCGGCGAGCAGGTCGTCGGGCTCCACCGGCAAACGGTGGAACTCGAGTGCCGCGTTGTGGGCATGGCGGAGGGGATGGAGGCGGTAGTGACGGAGGCGGAAGGAGGGCCCATCGCCGGCCGGCAGGCGGACGAGCGCCACCGCGGCGCGCCCGTCGAGGTGGGCCAGGAGTTTCACCAGGCGACCATGGGTGGCGCCGGTGATGAACAGCTTCGTGCCGGTGATCGTGAATCCGCCATCCGGGCTTCGCTCCAACCGGGTCGTGGCGGCGTGGAGATCGCAGCCCGCGCCCGGTTCGGTGGCCCCGAACACCGACAGCGGCCGGCCGCGGGCGAGACCGGGCAGGTGCCGGGCCTGCTGCTGCGGCGTGCCGAACGCCGCCAGTGCCGACACGGCACCGATCGAGGAGTGGACCGCCAGCAGACCGGCGGCGGTGGGAGCCACGGCTGCCACCCGGGTGATCACGGAGGCCAGTTCGCGCACTCCGGCGCCACTGCCCCCGTGCAGGGCCGGCACCGCCACGCCCCACAGACCACATTCCCCCAGCGCCGCTTCGGCCGCGGTCGAGAACACCCCCGGAGGGACGGGAGGACCGGGGAGCAAACCGGCCGCCAGATCGTCGGCGATGGTGGGCAGTGGCGGGAGCGCCCCGGGTTCGTGGAGTGCGCCGGCAACGCGGAGTCGCGCGATCGCCTCGAGGGCGGCCTGGACCACCGCTCCATGGCGGTCGTCATCGGTGGCCGTGGCATCGGCCCCGACGGCGACCGACCACCCCGCCACGCCACAGACCGGCCAGCGCACAGCCCTGCGCCGCGGCGGGGTGGTCGGTCGCCGTCGGGGGGATGATGGCCACGCCCGGCCCCGCGGGCGTGGCCCCGGCGGCGGCGATCCTGGCACCGAAGTGCGCGGCGATCGCTCCCCGCTTGAGTTTGAACGCCTCGGTGGCTTCGCCATGGGCCGCATCGAAGGGACGCGTCACGAGGAGGAATCGCCGCACCCGCCACGCCCGCGGGAGGCCGCGCTGCGCCCGCGCCAACCGGCGCGCGAACCAGGCGAGCACGCGTGGATGCGCCGCCGCGCCGCGCCGGGAGAACACCCGCACGCCGAGGCGGCTGAGGAGGTGCCGCAGCCGGTCGGGGTCGGGCACCACCAGCGCCACCGGCGCCGGCAGGCCGTGGCCGACGACGCACACCTGGGCCACCAGCGGTTCCTCGGCGAGCGCTCCCTCGACCGCTGCCGGCGGCACTTTGTGACCGTTGGCCAGCACCAGCGTGTCGACCACCCGGCCCGTGATCCGCACGTGACCGTCGGCATCGATGACGGCGCTGTCGCCTGTGGCGAGCCACCCGTCGGGCGCCACCGACTCCGGCTGGGCCCAAGCGCCCGCGCCGGCGCCGGGCGGGGCGATCACGCAAAGCGCCAGGCTGGGGGAGCGAACCAACAACTGCCCGCGCGGATCGAGGCGCAGTTCCACCCCGTCGAGCGCCGTCCCCACCGTGCCCGGTTTCAACGTCCGCGGGCTGGCCAGGGTGACCACCGGCCCCGCCTCGGCCAGCCCGTAGCCCTCCACCAGCGGCACGCCCCGGGCGGCGAACCAGGCGGCGGTCCGCTGCGGCAGGGGAGCGCCGCCCGAGACCGCGACGCGCACCCGGCCCCCGAGCGCCCCTTTCAGGTCGCCGATCCGGCCCGCGGCGCTGGCCCGCTCCAGACGCATGAAGAACGCCGGCACCCCGAGAATGACCGTGGGCGGCAGGGTCCGGCAGGCGTCGAGGACACGGCGGCGATCGCCGACGACGTTCAGGCAACCACCGCGGACCAGGGCCGTGTAGAGATCACCGGTTCGCGCCAGGGCGTGGCTCTGCGGCAACCACGCCAGCCGGACATCGTCGGGCTCGTCGAGGAACACGGCCGCGGAGGCGATGGCGTTGGCGGCCAGCGCGGCCTGGCAGTGGACCACGCCATGGGGATGGCCGGTCGTTCCCGACGAGAGGAGGATCGTGGCGGGTGCCCGGGGATCGATGGCCGCCACGCGCCGCTCGAGGGCGGCGGCGATCGCCTCGCGCTCCTGCCCTGCGCACGGGGCCGAGGCACCCGGTTCGAGGGGGATGACACGGGTGGAGCCCGTGGCGGGAGCCAGCATCCCTCCCGACACCAGCAGGGCCGCCGGACGCAGCCAGGCCAGGTGCCGGGCATGCTCGTCGGCCAGGGCATCGGCATGGAGGGCGACGTGGACGATCCCGGTGAGCACGCAGGCCAGATCGACGAGGATCCACTCGGGGGAGAGGGGGCCAAGGTGCGCGAGGCGGTCGCCGGCGCCGAGTCCCTCCTGCTCCAGGTGCTCCGCGAGGGCCAGTGCCGCCGCGATCGTGGCGCCCCAGGTGCGCGGGGGCTCGGGACGCAAGCCATCCACGAGCGCCGGCCGGTCGTGGTCATCGACGAACCGCTCGCGGAGGAGCGCCGCCAGCGACGGCGCCGCAGCCATGGTCGCCGAAGCCTGGAGGGCCTGCCCGGAGCCGCCACGCACGGCCGGGGCGCGGACCGAGGGCGGGGTCATGACGGCTCCCGTTCCACGAGCACGGCGATCCCCTGGCCGAGGCCCACGCACATCGCCGCCACCCCGTAGCGCCCCCTGGTGCGCCCCAGCGCGTGCACCAGCGTGGTCGCGATGCGAGCCCCGGACGCTCCCAGCGGATGCCCCAGGGCCAGGCTCCCACCCCGCGGATTCACGCGGGTCGCGTCGAGGCCCAGGGCGTCGACGTTGTGGATCACCTGGGCGGCGAAGGCCTCGTTGATCTCGAACAGGTCGATGTCGTCGATCCGCAGGCCGGCGCGATCGAGCAGTTTGCGCGTGGCCGGGACCGGCCCGGTGCCCATTGCCGCCGGGGGCACCCCGACCACCGCCGTGGCGGCGATGCGCGCCAGCGGCGCGAGCCCCTGGCGCCGCGCCTCGTCGCGCGCCATCACCACCAGGGCCGCGGCGCCGTCGCTCATCGGGGCGCTCGTGGCGGCGGTGATCGTGCCCACCCCAGGGAGGAACACCGGCTCGAGCCGGGCCATTGCCGCGGCACTGGTGTCGGCGCGGATCGACTGGTCGCGGGTGGCACGGACGAGCGTCCCCGCTTCATCATGGGCGTCGATCGGGATGATCTCGGCGTCGAACAGCCCGGCGGCGGCGGCAGCCGCCGCGCGGCGGTGGCTCTCCAGCGCCCACGCCTCCTGGCGGTCGCGTTCGATGCCGGAACTGGCCGCGAGGTGCTCCGCCGTGAGCCCCATCGAGAGGGCGCCGCGGCTGGAGCGGGCGAGGGCCCGCGGGTGGAAGTCGATGGCCGAGTCCATCGGCAGGTGGTGCATGTGCTCCACGCCGCCCACCACGACCACCCGTTCGGCGCCCGCCAGCACAGCGTGCGCCGCCCGGGCGAGGGCGTCGAGCCCCGAGCCGCACAGCCGGTTGATCGTGCTGCCGGCCGCCGCCAGAGGCAGCCCGGCCATGAGGGCCGCGGCGCGGGCCACGTTGCCCCCCTGCTCGCCGCGCTGCTGCGTGCAGCCGAGGATCACGTCTTCGATCGAGCGTGGATCGACGCCACTGGCTGCCACGGCGCCGGCGATGGCGGCGGCCGCGAGCTCGTCGCCGCGGACATGGCGGAACAGGCCACGATCGGGGTGGGAGCGGCCGATGGCCGTGCGGCGACAGCCGACGATCACCGGCGTGGTGTCGAACGCGGCGGGGGAAGTCGCGGAGGGGGGCATGGTGGTGACGCGCGGCGGGATCGGGGGCTCGGCGAGGGTCACGGACCGGTGAAGCGGCCGGCGGACGAGGCCAACGCGAGGAGCGCCGGCGTGGGTTGCATCCGCGGACCGAGGTCGGCCAGTGGTTCCAGGCGGCGCACGATCTCCGCCGCCCCGAGTGAGTCGGCCCAGGCGAGCAAGCCGCCGCGGAACGGAGGGAACCCCAGGGCATGGATCATCGCCAGATCGACGTCGTGGCCGTCACGCACGATTCCCTCGTCGAGGACCCGCGTGGCCTCGAGGACGATCGGGAGGAAGAGCCGGTCGGCGATCGTGGCGTCGGTCGTGGGGCGCTCCGGTAGCCGGTAGGGGGCGAGGAGCGGGGCGATCGTGGCGGCGGCGTCGGCCTGCGGCCGGCTCGAGCGCGCGCCTGCGTGGTCGTAGAAGCCCCCGCCCGACTTGCGCCCCAGCCTTCCGGCCCGGACGAGGGCGGGGATCACCGGCGAGGCCTCGATCCTGTCGCCGTAGGCATCGGCGAGGACGAGGCCGGCGTAGAAGGCGGTGTCGAGGCCGATCAGATCGTAGAGTTCGAGCGGCCCCAGCGGCATGCCGAAGCGGCGCGAGACGCGGTCGATCCGTGTCGCCGGGGTCCCCTCGCGGAGCATCTCCACCGCCTCGTGGAGGTAGGGCATGAGGAGCCGGTTGACGAGGAACCCGGGGCTGTCCTGGACCACGATCGGGCACTTCCCCAACCGCTTCGCGTGTGCCACCGCGACTGCGACGGTGGCGTCGCTGGTGGCAGGCCCGCGCACCACCTCGACGAGCGTCATGCGGCGGACGGGATTGAAGAAGTGGAGGCCGCAGAACCGCCGCGGTTCCTCCAGCGCCATGGCGAGCCGGGCGATCGGATTGGTCGAGGTGTTGGTGGCGATGACGGTCGAGCGCCCGACCACCGCTTCGATGTCGCGGAGGAGGGCGAGCTTGACGTCGGCGCGCTCCACCGCCGACTCGATCACCAGGTCGGCATCCGCCAGGAGGCTCGTCTGTGTGGCGGTCCGCAGTTGCCCGGCCAGCGCCGCCGCCCGGGCGGGGTCGGCCCGCCGGGTGGCCCGGTCCCAGGCCGCCTCCTCGAGGATGCCCGGGACCGCGCGGGCGAGCGCGGCGGGGTCGATGTCGATCAGCGACACGCCGCAGCCCGAGCGCAGGTGGGCCGCGGCGATTCCCGCCCCCATGATTCCGGCGCCGACGACCGCGGGACGATCCCGTGGCGCGGTGGCCTCCGGCGACTCCCCGGCGGCGACTCCCGTGTCGCGGCGATTCCGTTCGCCGAGGCGGAACACGCGCACCAGATTGCGGGCGACGGGAGTGGTGATGAGGCGGGTGAAGGCCTTCGACTCGATGTGAGCCGCCTCCCGGGCGGGGAGTCCGCTGCCGGCGAGGATCGTCTCCAGCACCGCGGGCGGCGCCGGGTAGTGGCCCCCCGTGCGGCCCGCGATCACGGCGGCCGAGGTGGCGGCGAGGAACTCCCGTTCGGCCGGGTCGATGTCGACCGGCCCCGACAATCGTCGCCGCGCGGTCATGTGGGCGTTGTCGGCGCGCCGCCAGTGGATCAGGGTGCGGGCCGCGGCCAGTGCCGCTTCCGGCGCGACGCAGGCATCGACGAGTCCCAGCCGCAGAGCCGCCGGTCCATCGATCGACTCCCCGGCGGCGATCATTTCCACTGCCGCTCCGGGGCCCACGAGGCGCGGCAAGAGCACCGTGCCGCCCCAGCCGGGCATGAGGCCGAGTTTCACCTCGGGGAAGCCGAGGAGCGTGTGCGGCGCCGCGGTTGCCACCCGGGCATCGCAGGCCAGGGCGATCTCCAGGCCGCCGCCGAGGCAGGCCCCGTCGATCACCGCCACGCTCGGCCAGGGGCGGCTCGACAATCGCGCGAACAGCTCGCGGCCCGCCTGACAGATCCACTCGATGTCGGGGGGGGCGGCCCGGAGGAGGGTCTCCAGCCGGCCGATGTCGGCGCCGCTGAAAAACGACCCGCTCCGGCCCGACGTGAGGATCAGGCCCAACGGGGGCAGGCCGGTGTCGAGCTGGTCGAGCACTGCCTCCAGGTCGAGGAGAAAGGATTGGGTGACGACGTTGTGGCGGTGGCCGGGCACACGGACCGTGAGCGTGACGATTCCCGCCGGGTCGCACTCGGCCCGGAGCGTCTCGAAGACCCACGCCTCGGCATCTCCGCCGTTGCCCGGCGCAGGGTCGTCGGGGGCGGCGCCGGTTTCGCGCTCACCGTGCGGCCGACGCGTGCTCATGGTGGATCGCCTGCAGAAACCGATGGCGGGGGGCATTCCAGCTTGCCTGGCCCGGGAAAACCGGTAGTGTATCGGGTCCGCGGGCAGGTGCTGGCGGATGGGCCCCGGCCGGGAGGGTCGGGGTGTGGGCTCCCGGTCAGGCCGTCACGCCCGAGCCCGGTTCTCCTCACCAGCAGACGGTACGCACCCCTCATGGCTTCTCCAGTCTCGGCCGGGTCGGCATCAACGCAGTCCGCTCCCGGGGCGATGGTCGCGGCCGCGCAGGCGCTCTCCTCGTGGCATTCCCGGGGCCTCGCGGTTTTCAGGGCTGGCCAGACCCGCGGCGCCGTGCGGGCGGGACGCTTGGCGGCGGTGTGGCTGGCCCTGGTGGCGGTGTTCGTCATCGGTCGATTCCTCCAGCCGGCCTGGAACGTGACCCCGAGCGCTGCGGTGGCGCTGGTGGCCGGGGCGGTGTTCCCCGGTGCTGCCTTGGCCGCGAGCGTGCCGGTGGCGGGGCTGGTGATCAGCAACCTCGTGCTGCCGGGATATGAAAGCCTGACGATGGCGGCGGTGGTCTTCGCCGCGACGGCGTGGCCTGTGATCCTGCGGCGGTGGGTGCGTCCCGGGCGAACGCTCGGCATCGCTGCCGGGGCACTGGTGAGCAGCGTGGTGTTTTTCCTCACCACGAATCTCGCCTACTGGTGGCTGTCGCACGATTATCCGCTTACGATCGAGGGGCTCGGTGCCTGTTATGTCGCGGCCGTGCCGTTCTTCCGGTGGATGCCCCTGGGCGATGTGGCCTGGAGCCTGGCGTTGACGACCGCCACGGCGGCCATGGGCCACCTCGTGATCGGCCAGGGTGTCGTCAAGCCGCGGACGGTATGCGACGCTCCGGTGACGCCGGCCGGGGAATGAGATGCCGAGCAGATGGCGGGAAGCGTCGGCGCGACCCGGGGGCGGCCCGGGTTTGGATCGCCGAGTCGTGCATGGTTGACTTGCGGGAATGGCGGAATTGGCAGACGCGCCAGGTTGAGGGCCTGGTGGTAGTAATACCGTGCAGGTTCAAGTCCTGTTTCCCGCATTGGAATCGATGGTGTGCCGGGTTGCTTGACGGGTCCTTCCGATCGCGTCGGTTGAGCCGTCGGGGAGGGTTTTTCCAGAGGGTTTGCAGATGACCGGCGGGACACCGGGTGATTCGAGTACCGACGGTTCGACCGGTACTCCCAAGACCGAAGTGCAAGGCGGCGTGCCCGGCGAGTCCCACGAGAGCGGTGCCGATGCCGCATCTCCGCGGCGGATCGCGATCGGCACCCAGCGGCCGGGCGTGAAGCCGCCGCGGGTTCCTCCCCGGCACCAGTACGTGTCCCCGGACGCTCCTGCGGGCCCGGGCTCTTCCGAGTCACCGGCCCCGTCCGCTGAGTCTGCGACACCGGCGGCAGCCCCACGGACGGTGCCTCCGCCGTGGCCGACGCCCGCCGTCGTTCTCGGACCGGTGGCGACGCGCGCCGTGGCCGATCCGCAGACGGCTGCGTCGAGCATCGCCGACACCGCCGAGGCAGCGGCTGCCGACGTTCCGCCCCCGGCGACCGGCCCGCATCAGGCCAGCGGTGGCGACCCGCACGCCAGCGGTGGCGAGCAGCGCGGCGGCGGGGGCAAACAGCGCCGGCCACAGCGGCAGTCGGCATCGGCTTTCGAGGTGCCACGGCCGGTGAAGCGCGTGGCGCCGCCGAGCATCCGGGGCGCGCTGGAGGATGATCTGGAGGCCGATTTCGCGGCGGCGATGGAGGGCATCGCCGTCGACGAGATCCTCACGAAGGTCGCCGCCGACAAGGCCGAGGCGCCACTCGAGCCCGGCACCAGGATCACCGGCACCGTCGTCAGCTTCGGCCCCGACACGGCGTTCGTCGATCTGGGGGGACGCCGTCAGGGTGCACTGAAACTCGCGGGGATCGACCCGGTGCCCGAGGTCGGTACGGTGCTCGAGCTGTCGGTGGGTGGCCGGAACGAGGAGGACAACCTCTACGACGTCGCTCCGGCCAACCGCGCCGTGGCGGTGGAGGATTGGTCGCAACTCGAGGCCGGCATGGTCGTCGCCGCGCGGGTCACCGGAGCCAACAAGGGTGGGCTGGAGTGTGACGTGGCGGGGCTCCGCGGCTTCATGCCGGCGAGCCTGGTGAGCACTTGGCGGATCGAGAACCTGGAGGAACTGGTCGGCCAGACGCTCGAGAGCCTGGTGACGGAAATCGTCCCGGCGGCCCGGCGCCTGGTGCTGTCGCGGCGGGCGGTCATCGAGCGGCAGGCGGCGGACGCGCGCACGAAGCTCCTCGAGAGCCTGCAGGTGGGCGACCTCCTCGAGGGCACGGTGCGCAGCGTCCGCGAGTTCGGCGCCTTCGTCGATATCGGTGACGGCGTCGACGGGCTGGTCCACGTCAGCCAACTCTCCTGGGACCGGGTCGCGAAGCCGGAGGACGTGCTCAAGCAGGGGGACAAGGTGCGGGTCGTGGTCAAGAAGATCGACCGGCAGACCGGCAAGATCGGCCTCTCGATCCGCGAGACGGCGGAGAGCCCCTGGCAGACGGCGGCGGACCGGTTTCCGGTCGGCGCCACGGTCCGGGGGGCCGTGACGCGGATCGCCCAGTTCGGCGCCTTCGTGCGGCTGGCACCCGGAATCGAAGGGCTGGTCCACGTGTCGGAGTTGGCCCACCGTCACGTGCGCAGCGTCGGCGACGTGGTCAAGGAGGGGGAAGCGGTCGAGTGCCGCGTGCTCGCGGTCGATCCCGACGAACAGCGCATGAGTCTCTCCATCAAGGCCCTGGCGGCACTTGCCCAGCCGGCCGGCGCCCCGGCTGCCGAAGAGGCGCCGGTGGAGGAGGAGCCCGATCCGGCCCCGGTGAAGCGCTCCAACAAGTCGCTCAAGGGGGGGCCGCTCAAGGGGGGTTTGGGGGGCAAGTCGGTCGGCGACCGCTTCGGTCTCAAGTGGTGAGCCTGCGGCGTCAACGCCGGTGAGCCTGCGGCGTCAACGCCGGTGAGCCTGCGGCGTCAACGCGGCACTCCTTGCCGACCGCGAACCCGGTCCGGGAGTTGTGGCCGGGATGCTCTGCGCCGGGACTCCGTCAGGGATCGCGGCGGGAGAAGACGCGACACGCCAGGGCGAGTGCCAACCCAGCGTGGATCAGCGTCAGTCCCACCCCCGAGCGCCAGGAGAAATCGGGGCTCTCCACCAGCATCCGGATCCGGCCGCCGATGGCGAAGTCGCGCATCAATTGCCGGTCGACCATCGTGTCGAGGTCCTCGATGTGGGGTAGCACGGCGTAGAGCCCGTCGGCCACCCGGCCCGCGGTGCTCTTGTGGAACGCGGAACCGGCCCCCTGCGGTCCGTCGACCGATGGCTTCCGCCCCCGGAGGGCGTCGATCACGCTGGTGGGGCGCGGTTTGCCCACGTTCTCCGCCCGCAGCCGGCTGGCCACCGACTGCTGGTGCATCACGCCGACGATGAACAGCACCGCCCAGTAGGTGACCGCCACGAGCATCGCCGCCGGCGCGGACCGCGTGATCACCCCAGTGCAGACGCTCACCGCGAGCAGCAGCGCGAAGAACAGCAGCAGGCTCGGCAGGGCGAGGACCACCCCGGGCGAACGGACGTCGGAGAGGAGCACGGTCACGAGCCACGTGGCGAGGATCAGCGTGCCGAGGAGCCCCGCCACGAAGACCAGGGCTGCGACGTACTTGAAAACGATGAGTTGCCAACGCGGCACCGGCCGCACGAGGAGCAACTCCAGCGTCCCCTTGCGGAGCATCGTGGGCACGAAGGCCGCGGTCACCACCACGCACACCAGCAGGAGGATCGTGCTTCCCAGCCCCGTGCAGAGGAGTTTTTGGAGGATGAACACCTCGAGCCCCAGGGGGGCGCCCGACGGCGGCGTGAGTTCGAGGCCACCAAAGAAGAGCGTGAAGCGATGCGGCCACAGGAGCCGGAGGTCGGGGCCGGGCGCGACGGTCATCTCCCAGGTCTGGCCGCCGAGGGCGCGGCTCACCACCGTGGTCGTCTCGCGGATCGCGGTCACCGTCCACAGGCGCCCGTCGGGGATCTGCCCGAACCGCTCCTGCACCGCGGCAGCATCCTCCGGCTTGCCCACCAGCGGCACGACGCTGCGGGCCAAGGTCACCCGCCACGACGTCTCGGGCAGGTCGCCGCCTCCCGCCTCGGCGGAGGCGATCCAGGCGAGCGAGCCGTCGAGCCGCTTGACGATGTCGGCCACCGAATCCTTGCCGAGGTCGAAGCCCGTCAGGTCGGCCCCGAGCGTCTTGGCCGCGAGGTCGAGGTAGGTGCGCCCGGCCGGCTGTGGCTCGACCCGGCCGGAGAGCGCCGTGACGAAGAGGATCAGGATCGCCGCCAGCAGGAGCCAGAGGATGCGGGCATCTCGGAACTCGAGCCATGAGTCCCGGAGGAT
>RFRL01000080.1 GCA_009924545.1 Planctomycetia bacterium
CGGCAGCTACCTCCACGGCAGCTTCGGTGCGGGCAAAAGCCACTTCATGGCCGTGCTCCACCTGATCCTCACGGGCAACCTCCAGGCCCGCGCGATCCCCGAGCTGGCGGGCGTCATCCACCAGCACAACGAGTGGATGGCGGGACGGAAGTTCCTCCTCGTGCCCTACCACATGATCGGCAAGGCCTCGCTCGACGCGGGGATCCTCCAGGGCTACGTCGACTTCCTGGAACGTACGCAACCGGGGATTCCCCTCCCCGTCGTCCACAAGTCGGCCGGGCTCGTCGAACAGGCACGCCGCGACCGGGCGAGCTTCGGCGACGAGGCGTTTTTCAAGGTGCTCAATGCAGCCACCGCGTCCCGCACGGGCTGGGGCCAGATTACCGCGGCCTGGACCCCCGAGCGCTTCGACGCCGCGGCCGGCGCGGTGGCCAAGGACTCACCCCTCCGGGCCGAACATACGGCGCTCGTCGACCGACTCGGCCAGCACTACCGGGCGGCGCAGCACGTCCTCTCGGAATACGTCGATCTCGACGACGGGCTGTCGGTGCTCTCCCGCCACACCAAGGCCCTCGGGTACGACGGCTTGGTGCTGTTCCTCGACGAGCTCATGCTGTGGCTCGCCTCGCACTCCAGCGACCAGGCGTTCCTCGAGCGCGAGACGAGCAAGCTCGCCAAGCTCGTCGAACCGCAGAACCCCGACCGCCCGGCGCCGATCACCAGCTTCATCGCCCGGCAGCGCGACCTCCGCGACCTCGTCGGCCCCGCCGTGACCGGCGCCGCCCGGCTCAACTACATCGACTTCGTCCGCTGGAACAGCGGCCGCTTCGGCGCGATCGAGCTCACCGACCGCAATCTGCCCGTGATCGCCGAGAAGCGCGTGCTGCGGCCGAAGAGCCCCGCCGCCCGGGCCGAGATCGACGCCGCTTTCCACCGCACCGCGAGCGTGCGCGCCAGCGTGATGAACACGCTCCTCACCACCGACGGCGACCGGAAGATGTTCCGGCAGGTGTATCCCTTTTCGCCGGCCTTGATCCAGACGCTCGTCGCCGTGTCGAGCGTCCTCCAGCGCGAACGGACCGCGCTCAAGGTGCTCATGCAGCTCCTCGTCGATCACCGCGACACGCTCGAGGTGACCGACCTCGTGCCGGTCGGCGACCTGTTCGACATCCTCATCCACGGCGACACGGTCACCGACACCGACGTCATCACCCACTTCGAGAACGCCCAGAAGCTCCTCGTCTCGAAGCTCCTCCCCATGCTCGAGGCGCAGCACGGGAAGACCCGGGACGAGATCGGGCGGCTGCCGGAAAAGGATCCGACCCGCCGGGCGTTCGTCACCGACGAACGACTCGTGAAGACGCTCCTCCTGGCGGCCCTCGTGCCGGAGGTGGAGGCCCTCAAGGGGATGACCGCCGAACGCCTCGCCGCACTGAACCACGGCACGATTCTCTCGCCGATCGTCGGCGGCGAGGTGCAGACGGTGAACAACAAGGTGCGCGGCTGGGCCGCCCAGGTGGGTGAGATCCGCATCAGCGGCGATTCGCGCAACCCCTCGATCGGCATCGTGCTCACCGACGTCGACACCGACAGCATCCTCCAGCGCGCCGCCAGCGAAGACAGCTACGGCAACCGGGTGAAGATCATCCGGCAGATCGTCTTCCAGCAGGCCCTCGGCATCGAGGATGCCACGCTGTTCGAGCAGGAGCACACGCTCGGGTGGCGCGGCATCGAGCGCGGGGCGGCGATCGTGTTCCGCAACGTCCGCGACATGAGCCCCGAGCAACTGGGCAACGCCGCCGACGACTGGAAGGTGGTGATCGATTTCCCCTTCGACCAGCAGAACTTCTCCCCGCGCGACGATCTCTCGAAGCTCGACGAATGCCGGCGCTTGAAGGGCTCCACCAAGACGATCGGCTGGGTGCCCGCCTTCTTCTCGCAGCGCACGCTCGACGACCTGGGGCGGCTCGCCGTGCTCGAGCACGTACTCAGCGGCAATCGCTTCGACGGCTACGCCTCGCACCTCACCCCGGCGGCCCGCCAGGCGGCCCACGGGATCCTGGAGAACCAGCGCGACACGCTCCGCGGCCAGATCGTGGCGGCCGTGAACATCGCCTACGGCCTGGGCAGCGGGAGCGGCGCCGGCGTCATCGACCAGACGCACGACATCGACATCGCCGACCGGTTCCAGTCGCTGGCCACCGGCCTCACGCTCCGCCCCCCGGCCTGCGCGTCGCTCGCCGCCGCCCTCGACGACCTCCTCGGGCAGGCGCTGGCCTGGGAGTTTCCCGCCGCCCCGGAACTGGGAACGACGCTCACGAACGGCAAGCTCAACACGGTGCTCAAGAAGGTGGTCGAGGCGAGCCAGGCCCGCGACGGCCGCGCCGCCGTCGAGCGCGACGACCGCACGCTCCTCCGGCAGATCGCCGACCCCCTGCTCCTCGGCGAGATGCCGCACGACGGCACGCACTTCGTCATCGGCCACCACTGGAAGGACCACTTCAGCCGGCAGCAGGCCCTCGATCCGGGGCCCCTCACCGTGGAGAAGCTGCGCCGCTGGATCGACGAGCCGAAGCGCATGGGCCTCACGCGGCCGGCGCAGAACCTCGTGATCCTCGCCTGGGCGGCGCAGAGCGGCATGTCGTTTTCGCTCCACGGCGGCACCTGCGACGGCTCGATCACGTCCCTCGACGACACCTGGGTGCTCTCCCAGGAGACCCCGCCCGACCAGCGCGAGTGGGACACGGGCCTGCCCCGCGTGGGGAGCCTGTTCGGCGTGGCGGTCTCGCCGCTGGCGACCGCCGCCAACGCCGCGACGGCCGGCACGCGCGTCAAGGCGATCGCCAGCGCCGCCGCCGCGCCGGTGGGCCGCTACACCCGCCTGCTGGAGACACGCCTGACCGCTCTCGGCATCGACGGCCACGCGGCCGACCGGCTGAAGACCGCCGCCGCCACGGGGACCGTGCTCGCGCAGGTCGCGGCCGCGGCCCCCAGGGACGTGGTCGCCGTCCTGTCGCGGGCCACGGTGCCGACGAGCGAACGGGCGATGAGCGAATGCATCACGAAGGCGGGCCCCTGGTCGCAGGCGCTCGAGGACCGGGTGTGGGACCTCGTCGGCCAGATCGAGCACGCAGGCGCCGAGGCGCGGGCGGGCGCCGAGCCGATCCTGGCCGACGTGCGCGACGCTCTCGCGCACGACGACCACGTGGCGACGACCCCACTGAAGGACGTGCTCGACGCGGCCTACCCGCGGCTCCTGGCCGTGCTCGTGCGGAAGCCCGCCCCGCCACCACAGCCAACCCCGCAGCCGCCGGTGGCCACCGCGGTGCCGCTCCCGGCGATCGCGCCGGTGCCGCCTGCGGCGATCGCGCCGGTGCCGATGTCGCCGTCGACAGGAAAGGTGCCGGCGCGGGGCAGCGAAACCATCGCCAGCGCCGACGCCGTCCAGGCCCGCATCGACCAGATCCGCGCGGAGTGGCCTGGCGCCCGGATCGAAGTCGTCATCCGCTGGAGCGAGGGCCCGTGAGCCAGGCGATCTCCTTCCACCAGATCCGGGCCGAAGTGGCGGCCCTGTCGCGCCGCAAACCGATCCAGCGACCGCTCGGGATCCGCACCCCCGCCCGCTGGCTCGGGGCGCCGGTGCAGGTCGACGGTGACACCGCGCTTGTCATCACGCAGTGCGATTCCCCCCTGGCGCTGCGCCTGGCCCTCAAGGCGCCGCCTCCGGCCGGGCAGGCGGGGGCGCTGAAGATCGTCGTCACGAACCTCGACGACGCCGCCATCAGCCCCGACATCTTCGCCCGCCTGCACAAGCAGCGGCTGTTCACCATCGACCGCTGGAGCCTCGTCCAGCAGCAGTTCGCCGCCGAGTCGATCGACCCCCGGCTCGTGAGGCACGAGTGGCTCGCCGATGCGGTGGTGGAGCATCTCGGCGGCAAACGCACGGCCGCAGCCAAGAGCGGCTTCCTCGATGCCGACACCCTGTGGCGCGAGCTGCTGGCCGCCACGATCGGCCTCACGGCCGACGTGCCCGATCTCCCGGCGCTCCTCAAGTGGTCGCTCGACGCGGCCCGTGTGCAGCGGTTCCGGAACCTGCCGCAGCCGCTGCGCCAGGGGGTCGAGGACTGGGTCCGCGGCCGCGCGGGAGACGCGGCGGAGTTCGTCTTCGCCGTGGCGGAGCGGACCGAACAGCCCGATGCGGTGCCGCTCGCCCTGGCGGCCGGCGTCCTCGCCGACGAACGCTCGCGCGGCGCGTCGGCCCGGTCGATCGGCAAGCTCGAGGGGCTGTGGTTCGGCACCCGGCAGGTGCGGCTCGAGCACCTCGAACGGGTGGCCGGCGAGGCCGCTTCCCTGGTGCGCACGACCGTGGCCGATCCGGTCGAACACCGCCGCATCACCGCCCGGGCCGAGGAACTGCTCCGCGACGTCGACGGCACCGCCTTCGCACACTCGAGCCCCATCCTGCCCCTCGGCTACAGCCAGCGGCTGGCCTCCTTCGCCGCGGCCGCGGGGGCGTTCGTGGCCGGCTCCGACGCCGACGTCGATGCGGTCGAGCAGGCAGCCCGGCAGGTCGGCCGCCACGACCAGGCCCATCAGAACCGGACCGACGCCGAGCGGGTGGAGATGGCGATGCGGCTGGTGCGGTTTCTCGCCGCGCGAAGGTGCGGCCGACCCCGAGCCGAGTCGCTCGCCGATGCCGCCTGCCGCTATCTCACCGAGGGGAGCTTCGTCGATTGGGCCCGCGCGGCGACGGGGCGCGTCGCCGCCTCGCGGGAACTGTCGGAGGCGATCCAGGTCGTCCAGACGGCGGTCGCCCGCGAACAGGAGGCGAGCGCGCGGGAGTTTGCCACGCTCCTGGCCGCGTCGGTCGGCTCGGGTGCCTATCCCGACGGCGTGCTCCTCATCGAGCAGGTGCTCGACGCGGTCGTCGCGCCCGTGGCGCAGGTGATGCCAGTGCTCCTGATCGTGCTCGACGGCATGTCGGCCGCCGTCTGCCGCGAACTGATCGACCACCTCACGGCACGTCGCGAGTGGCTCGAGATCGTGCCGCAGGACCGGTCCTTCGCCCGGCCGGTGCTCGCCACGATCCCCTCGGAGACGAAGTATTCCCGGGCGAGCCTCCTCGCCGGCCGCCTCGCGACCGACCGCCCCGACGAGCAGACCGCCTTCGCGGCCCATCGGGGGCTCCTCGACGCCAGCAGTGGCGGCAAAGTGCCGGTGCTGCTCACGAAGGCCGATCTCTCCGCCGACACCCTCTCCGCGGTCGTGCGCGAGGAGATCGCCGCGCCCAAGCGCCGCATCGTCGGCGTGATCGTCAATGCGGTGGACGACCATCTCGCCAAGGCCGACCAGATCGACGTCCGCTGGACCCTGGACACGATTCCCGTCCTGGGAGCCCTCCTCCACGACGCTGCCGACGCCGGCCGCGCGGTGATCCTCACCAGCGACCATGGGCACGTCCTCGAGACCGGGTCGACGGCGCGTGTGAACACGCCCGGCGAGGGGGGCGAGCGCTGGCGGCCCGCCGGCGGCACGGCGCCAGCCGACGACGAGATCGCGCTGTGCGGATCACGGGTCCTGGTTCCCGGCGGGGCACTCGTCACGTCGTGGAGCGAGTCGGTCCGCTGCATTGCCGCCACGAAACGCGGCTACCACGGCGGCATCAATCCGCAGGAGATGATCGTGCCCACGAGCGTGCTCATCCCGTCGGGAACGGCCGAACCGGCCGGCTGGAGGCCTGCTCCCGAGCCGACGCCGTCGTGGTGGGACCGTGACGGCAGGCCCGCGGCCGCCCCCCCCGACGTCGCCGCGGAGCCGCGGCGGCCACAGCGATTGCTCTTCGACATCGACAAGCCGGAGCCGAAGCGGGCGGTGGCCGCGCCCGCCGCCGCGCAGGGCTGGATCGCCACGGTGTTCGCCACCGACGTGTTCACGGCGCAGAAACGGCTCGCGCCCCGTAGGTGCCCCGACGACGAGCTGCTCGGCCGCCTGCTCGCGAGCCTCGATGCCCGGGGGGGCACCATGACGAGGCCCGCCCTCGCCCGGGCCCTCGAGTATGCCACCATCCGGCTCCCCGGACTCCTCGTGACGGCCCAGCGGATCTTCAACGTCGACGGCTACCCCGTGCTCTCGGTCGACACGCAGGGCGACACGGTCCACCTCGACAAGCAGACGTTGCTCGTGCAATTCGGGCTCTCGGCCGGGGGGGATGGCCGCCGATGAGCATCAGTGCGAAGCGTGCCAAAGAGATCGTCGATGCCCTGCGGCGGGGCACGGTGCCGCGGTCGAGCCTCGATGCGTTTTGCGTGGGGCTCGAACGGTTCGAGGCGGCCGTCGATGCCGATCTCGACGCCGTGGCCTCCGGGCGCGGCGTGTTCAAGGCCGTGCGCGGCGATTACGGCTGCGGCAAGACGTTTTTCACCCGCTGGCTGGCCGACCGGGCGCGGAAGCGCGGCTTCGTCACCAGCGAAGTGCAGATCTCCGAGACGGAGACGCCGCTCCACAAACTGGAGACCGTCTACCGGCGTCTCATGGAGCGCCTCGCCACGGCCGCCACGCCCGACGGCGCCCTGCGCGGGATCGTCGACGGCTGGTTCCACGTGCTCGAGGAGGATGCCCTCGCCGAGGGCCTCGCTCCCGACGACACGTCCGCCCTCGTCGCGCGCACGACGGCGCTCCTCGAACAGCGGCTGGCCGATGTGACCAACCACGCCCCCCTCTTCGCCGCGGCGCTGCGGGGCTATCGCCAGGCATCCCTCGGCGACGATCGGGCGACCGCCGACGGCCTCCTCGCCTGGGCGGCAGGCCAACCGCACGTGGCCGCGAACGTGAAGAAGCAGGCGGGGATCAAGGGAGACCTCGATCATTTCGGGGCCCTGGGGTTCCTCCAGGGCGTGCTCACGATGCTCCGCGACGCCGGTCACGGCGGCTTGCTCGTCGTCCTCGACGAGGTCGAGACGATCCAACGCGTGCGCAGCGACGCCCGCGACAAGAGCCTCAACGCCCTCCGGCAGCTCATCGACGAGGTGGAAGGCGGCCGCTTTCCCGGGCTGTTTCTCCTGATCACCGGCACCCCCGCCTTCTTCGACGGCCCGCAGGGGGTGCGTCGGCTCGAGCCGCTCGCCCAGCGGCTCCACGTCGACTTCCAGACCGACGCCCGCTTCGACAACCCCCGTGCCGTCCAGCTCCGCCTGCCGCCGTTCGATCTCGAGCGGCTCTGTAACGTGGGCGTGAGGATCCGCGACGTGTTCCAGAGCGTGTCGGACTCACCCCAGCGTGTCGCCGCCGCCTGCGACGACGCCTACGTCCGCCTTCTCGCCGAGGCCGTCGCCGGCCGCTTGGGGGGCAAGGTCGGCATCGCCCCGCGAATCTTCCTCAAGAAGCTCGTCGGCGACGTCCTCGACCGCGTCGACCAATTCCCCGACTTCGACCCGAGGCGCGATTTCGCCCTCACCGTGAGCGAGACCGAGATGACACCGGTGGAACGGCAGGCGAGCGGCGCGGCGGGCGTCGATGACGTCGACCTCGACCTGTGAACATGGCGGTGTCCTTGAGCAACTTCGATCTCCTCCACCCGGCGCTGCAGCACCACATCGTCAACTCGCTCGGGTGGCGGAGCCTGCGACCGTTCCAGGACGAGGTCATCCCCCCGCTCCTCGCCGGCGCCCACCAGATCGTGCTCGCCCCCACGGCCGGCGGCAAGACGGAAGCGGCGACGTTCCCTGTGTTGTCGCGGATGCTCTCCGAGGATTGGCGGGGCTTGTCCGTGATCTACGTCTGCCCGATCAAGGCACTCCTCAACAACCTCGAGACGCGCCTCACGACATACTGCGAGCTCCTCGGCCGCCGCGTGGCGCTGCGCCACGGTGACGTGACGGCCAGCGCCCGCCGCCGCATCGTCCAGGATCCCCCCGATCTTCTCCTCACGACCCCCGAATCGCTCGAGGTGATGCTCGTCTCGACGCGGGTCGACGAGGAGGTGCTGTTCGGCAACCTGCGCGCTGTGATCATCGACGAGATCCATGCCTTCGCCGGTGACGACCGGGGCTGGCACCTCCTCTCCGTCCTCGATCGCGTCACGAAACTCGCCGGGCACCCGGTGCAGCGCATCGGTCTCTCCGCGACCGTGGGCAACCCCCGCGCCCTGTGCGATTGGCTCGCCGGGGCCTGTCCGGGCCCCCGGGGTGTCCATGCCCCGGAGGTGAATCCGGCTCGCCCCGCGCCCGCTCCGGCGGCTGACGTCGCCATCGATTTCGTCGGGTCGCTCGAGAACGCGGCCACCGTCATCTCCCGGCTCCACCGCGGCGAGAAGCGACTCGTGTTCTGTGAGAGCCGGGCCCGGGCCGAGGCCATCGGCACCGAGCTCGACCGTCTGGGAACGACGACGTTCGTCACCCACAGCTCGCTCTCCGTGACCGAGCGCCGGGCCGCCGAGGATGCCTTCGCCAACCGTGAGAACTGCGTCATCGTCGCCACCAGCGTCCTCGAACTGGGCATCGACGTGGGCGACCTCGACCGCGTGATCCAGATCGATTCGCCCGCACGCGTGGCGAGCTTCCTGCAGCGGATGGGGCGCACCGGCCGCCGTCCCGGCACGACACGCAACTGCCTCTTCCTGGCGACCACCCCCACGGCGCTCCTCCAGGCGGCGGCGCTGGTGGACCTGTGGCGCGAGGGATTCGTCGAGCCGGTCGTGCCGCCGCCCGGGCCCCGTCACGTTTTCGCCCAGCAACTCCTCACCCTCGTCCTCCAGGAGCAGGGCCTGGGCCGCTCGGCCTGGCGTGACTGGATCGGGCGGATGCCCGGTTTCGCTGCACTCCCCCCCGGGGATCTCGAGCAGGTCATCGACCACATGCTCGCCGAGCGCATCCTGTTCGAGGACCACGGCATCCTCGCCATCGACGAGGTCGGCGAGCGCCGCTACGGCTGGCGTCACTACATGGAGGTGATGAGCGTTTTCCTCTCACCTCCGCTGCTCTCGGTGCTCCATGGCCGCACCGATCTCGGGCAGGTCGACGCTTCGACGCTCGTCCCGAAGGCCAAGGACCGACCGATCATCCTCTCGCTAGCCGCCCGCTCGTGGCTGGTGCGCTCGATCGACTGGCCGCGGGGCATGGTGTCCGTCGAGCCGACCACCGACCCGGGCCTGTCGAGATGGCGGAGCAATGGTCCGGGGTTGTCGTTCGCACTCTGCCAGCGCATGCGGAGGCTCCTTGCCGACCGGAGCGACCTCGAAGGGTGGTCGACGCGCGCCCGGGATGCGATGCACGAGGCCCGTACCGAATTTCCCTGGGTGTCGGCCGACGCGACGGTGATGGTCAACGAGCGGCACCACGACCTGAAGTGGTGGACGTTCGCCGGCCGGGCCGCCAATGCGGGGATCGCCTCGGCCCTGCGCCGGCGGATCCCGGGGGCGGTGACGTTCGACAACCTGTCGGTCACCATCGACGACGGCTTGGGGATCGACACCCTCGACGAGATCCTCGCCGCGCTCCCTGCGCTCGGCGACGACGACTTCCTCCCCGAGATCGACACCGATGCGATCGAGGCCCTCAAGTTCTCCGACTGCCTGCCCCGCGACATGGCGACCCGGATGCTCCAGGTGCGGTCGAGCGACCTGCCGGCGATCCGCGCCGCCCTCGCGGAGCCGCTGCGCCGGGTGACGGCGGCGGAGTGACGCCCGAACTGCACGGGCAGGCTGACGAACGGCCCGCTAGAGCGCCAGCGTCAGCACACCGGCCACCACCAGCAGGATCCCCAGCCACTCGCGCGCGGAGGGCTGCTCGTCGAGGAACAGTACCGCGAAGACGGCCACGAGCGCCAGGCTGAGCTTGTCGACCGGGGCCACCTTGGAGGCCTCGCCCACCTTCAGCGCCCGGAAATAGCACACCCACGACGCCCCGGTAGCCAAGCCGGAGAGCACGAGAAACAGCAGCGTCTTGCCGGGGAGCGTGAGCGGGTTGGCCCACTTCCCGGTCGCCACCACGAACGCGGCCAGCACCACGCCGATGACGCCGGTTCGCACCAGTGTCGCCAGGTCGGAATCGACTCCGGCGAGGCCGACCTTCGCGAAAATCGCCGTCAGGGCGGCAAACACTGCCGACAGCACGGCCCAGCCGAACCATGTCGCCCCGGCTTCCATCGACTCTTCCTCCTCGCACGGCGGCAGCAAACTCGTGAAGGCACCAGCATACGCTGACCCGTGGATGGCGGCGTCACGGCGGCCGGTGAGACGCTCGGGCACCTCGATGTCGCCCCCGTGGTGACATCATCCACCACATCCCACCCGTCCTCCACGCACTCGACGGGATGGAGTTGGTGCGCCAACCATCGCGGTGGTCGCCGGACCGAGAACCCAGTGCCCCACCGTCCGGGAGCGGGCGGCCACCGCCATGCCCCGAGCGAACCGGTGCCACGGGCCCCTTGACCGCACGTGCCCCCAAGTGTATTAGTGTATCAATACACATGATTCCGCGTGCGGCCATGTCCCGACCCGACCCGATCTTCGTCGTCCATCCCTCGTCGGGCGTGCCGATCTACCGGCAACTCGTCGACCAGGTCGACGCGCTCGTCGCGGGGGGGCGGTTGCGGCCCGGCGACCTGCTGCCGAGTGTCCGCCAGGTGGCCGCGGTGCTGGGGGTCAATCCGATGACCGTCTCGAAGGCCTGGAGCCGGCTCGAGGCCGACGGCGTGCTCGCCCGCGACCGGGGCCGGGGGATGGTCGTCGCCCCGCCCGCCGGGCGGGAGGGGGGCGCGCTCACCGAGCGGAAGGCGCAGGTCCGTCCCCTCGTCGACCAGGCGGTGGTGCGCGGCCTGCAGCTGGGGCTCACCCCCGCGCAGATGCTGGCGCTTGTGAAGTCGTCCCTCGAGGAGAAGACGCCATGAACGGCCACGGGGATGTCGGGGACGCCGTGCGCGTGGGGGGCCTGGTGAAACGCTTCGGCGACCGGACCGTGCTCGATGCGATCGACCTCTCGGTGCCGCACGGCCAAGTGATCGGGCTCCTGGGGCTCAACGGCTCGGGCAAGAGTACGCTCATCAAGTGCCTGCTCGGTCTCCTCCGCCCCGACGAGGGTTCCGCGACCGTCCTCGGTACCGACGCCTGGCACCTCGCCGACCGGGAGAAGGCCCGCATCGGCTACGTGCCGCAGGAGGCGACGCTCTACCCCTGGCTCACGGTGCGGCAGACGGTGGCCTATGTGTCGAGTTTTTATCCCACCTGGGACAGCGCCTGGGGGGAGGAGCTTCTCCGCCGCTGGGATCTGCCCCGCGGACACCGCGTCGGGCCCCTCTCGGTCGGGCAGAAGCAGAAGCTCGCGCTCGTGCTGGCCCTCGGCCACCGGCCGGAACTGCTGATCCTCGACGAGCCGGTGGCGAGCCTCGATCCTGTCGCCAGGCGTTGGTTTCTCGAGACCGTCCTCGAGACGGCGGCCGACGGGAAGGGGACGGTCCTCTTCTCCACCCACATCACGTCTGATCTCGAACGCGTCGCCTCGCACGTGGCCCTCCTGCGCGCGGGGCGCGTGGCGTTCCACGAGGAGATCGACGTCCTCAAGGACCGTTTCAAGCGGCTGCGGATCTCCGCCCCGGCCGATCTGCCCGCCGACCTCGGCCTCCCCGGCACGCTCCGGTCGCAGGTCCAGGGTGGGGAAGCGCTCGTGACGATCGACGGCGCCGGCGCGGCGCTCGTCGCGGGCCTGCGCGACCGCTACGCGGCCGACGTCGCCATCGACAGCCTGAACCTCGAGGAGATCTTCCTCGAACTCCACGACGGCGAAGCCGCCGCCGCGGCCCCGGGGAGGTGAGCGATGCTCCGCGTACTCCGCCAGTACGGCCTGTCGCTGTTGGTGATCCTCGCCCGGCCCTGGACCTGGCTGATGCTGGGGATGGGGCTGCTGTACGTCGTGCCGACGACGATCGCCTGGACCCTCGGCCGCACCGGGTTCGATCCGTCGATGACGCCGGTGGCGGTGGTCGAGGCGCCGCCTGCGGCCGCGCCGACGGCCGCCCGCGGTCCCGCGGCGGAGACGACCGAGTGGGACACGCGCTGGACCACGAATCGCCCCGGTGTCACCCCCTCCACCCCCTTCGATCCCGAGGGCCAGGGAACCGACTGGCCGATGCTCGATCGGGCGCCGGCACTCGAACGCCTGTGGATGCATCCGCCCGACATGCTCTCGGCGGAGGGGTGGCGCCGGATCGGCGACCATGCCGGGCTCGAAGTCCTCGGCGTGGCGCGCGTCTCGAGCCCCGACGCCGACACGCTCGCCCGCTATCCCGCGCTCGCCCGCGCGGCTCTCGAGCGGCTGCCACGGCTGCGCGAACTCGACCTGCGCGGCACGGGGGGCTCGTTCGATCTCCTCCTCCCGCCGCTGCCGGCCCTCGAGGTCCTCGGCATCGGCTGGGGACGGCTCGAGGAGAACCTGCGGACGCTCGCCGACCGTTCGCCGCGTCTTCGCGCGATCGTGATCGAAACCTGGCGCGACTTCACCTTCACCCCCGCGATGATCGCGGCGCTGCGGCGGATGCCGAATCTGCGGACGGTGTCGATCGCAGGGGCATTCAGCCTCGAGGGCGAGCCGGAGGCGCAGCGGCAACTCACCGAACTGCGCCGGGCTCTGCCGGGGGTGAGCGTGCGGCCCGGCACCTATTGCAATGACCGCGTCTGGAAGGCGCTGGTGCTGTCGATCCTCGGCGGCGTGCTGCCGTTCGTGTTCTGGTTCCAGACCGGCGTCCTCCTGTCGACGGCCCTTGCCTGGATGATGCCGCGGCGACTCGCGCCCCATCTCTTCTGGCCGGTCGCCGTCGCGGCGGTGTGTGCCGGAGGAATGGTCGGCGTGGCCCGCTCGGTGGGGATCGCCTGGGTGCCCGCGCTCACACTTGCCATGCTCGTGACGATGGCGTCCGCGGGGGGCATGATCCAGGGGGATGTGAGTGCGCCGGCCGCGCGGATCTCGTCGGCCGTCGTGCGCGTCGATCTCTTCGGCGGGCTGGTGATGGCCGCCATCGCGCTGCTTTTCCCCTGGGTGGCCGATCGTTGGCTCTCCGGTGGCAGGCCGTGGCTGGCACTGGCGATGTTCGGCGTCACGGTGCTCTCAGCGGCGTGGAAACTCCTCCGCCATGCCCGCCTGCCACGGATCGTCGCCGGCCTCGGGCTCGCCAGCGCCCCCGGGCTCGAGCTCGAGACGGCGCCGGCGGCGCGCGGTGCCACTGCCGCGGCGAGCGCCGGGTGGCAATGGTGGCTCGTCGACGTGGGCACCGATCGGCAGATCGCCCGGCCCGTTCCCGCCCCCTTTGCGAACATGCTCCGCCGACCACAGTCGCGCTACCAGGTGCCGTTCATGCTGGCCACGATGGCCGTGGCGGTGGTGGGGGCGCTCGCGCTCATGCCGACGATCATGGCGCGGGTCTCGGGGCAGCCTTCGCCTGCGATCACGTTGTTCGCTCCGCCGATGATCGCCGCGTTCGCCTGGCAGGGGGCTGCCTTCGGGCTGGCCCTCACCGCGGCGATGTGGGGACAGCGGCGCGGCAGCCTCGTCGTCGACTTCCTCCGCCCGGTGTCGCGCGAGGAGTACTGGCGTGGCCTGCGGCAGGCGATCGCCCGCGATCTCGTGCTCCCTGTGCTCCTCGGCGCCGCCTGCCTGGCGACGGGTGTGTGGTCGACGGGCACCCGCGAGCCGACGGCCTGGATCGTGGCGGCGCTGGTGCTGGTCGGCACGGTCGCGGCGAGCCACGCCCTGATCCTGCTCCTGGCGATCACGCGCTGGCCGCTGGTGGTGGGGACCGTGTCGGTCCTGACCCTCCTGGCCGCGATGATCGGCTCGGTGATCGCCGTCAGCCATGCCCTGTCGGTGTCGAAGCCGGCCGACTCGCGCACGGCGTGGCTCGTGGCGGGAGCCGTCCTCGCCATCGGGCTGGCGATCCACGTCGGAGTCCTGTGGCGGCTCGAGGAGCGGGAGATCGGGTGAATCCCCGCACTGGTGACGGTCGGGGCCATGGCTTTTCCGGAAGCACAGGCCTGCAGTCCCAGGCACTCCAGCGTGAACTCTTCCGTCAACTCCGCTTCACGAGCGGAACCTCATCGGACCTCGGCTGTCGTTCCTCGTGATCCGCCCCGCTCGGCCGACGCTTGCCAAAGTGTTCGTGGTCGACCTGTCGTCCAATCGCGGCAAGGAATCAATCGGCCGGTCCAATTCTGCTCAGTTCATCGGCCATGAGGGGTCGGTCGAACAGGAGTGTCCGGCCGATCAGCCCGCGGTAATAGGCGTTGTGGAAGTAGAACAGTTCCATTCCCAATACGACGGAGGGGGGGATCTCGACCGGGGAGGCGCACTTCTCGGTGGTGCCCGAATGGGCCAGTTTGCCGTCAAGGTACAGTCGCACCCCCCACTTGTCGGAGGGCGTCGGCTCGCCGGTCAACGCCACCTGATACCACCGATCGGCATCAAGTTCCACATCCGTGGCGGTGAAAATATCTTTGTTGTCGAGCGCGGCCTGCAAACGATACGGGGCCTTCTCGCCGACCAGCCGCACGATCATTCGGCGGGCCCCGATGCCGACGATGTCGCCGGTGCCTCCGGGGGCGGACTGACCCATCACCGCTGCTGGCTTCACCCACGACACCACCGTGAAGCCCTTCAGCACAATGCGTTCCCCGCCGTGATGCCCGGCTACCGCCACGGGTAGGGTGTCACGACCCTTGTAAGAAGGGTGCCGCAGGTAGGCCAAATCCAATCCGCCTGCTTTCGGGTAACGCCCATTGGCACTCGGATCGTCCGAGAACTTCAAGGCGGGCTTGCCGTCGTCCGTGACCCAGCTCAGGTTCGCCAATTCCAAGACGCCAAACGGGCCGCCGGCAAAGTCGAGGGCGTGCAGCCCGCGGCCTTCCACCATCCGGTAGTCGATGATCGCGCCTTGCGGCGGAGGCTTCACCTCCGCCGCGAGGGTGTTGGCCGCCGGAGCGATGCCCTGCGGGAGAGGGTCGCCGGTTTTGAGCACTTGAAACTCGGCGTCCGCGAATGAAACGCTTCCGGTGCCACCGTTACCGAAGCCGAGGGTCAGAGTCTTGACACCGGCGGGCACGTCGAACGCGAACCCGGTCTGTTTCCAGCCGAACGACCCCGTCCCGACGAAGTGCTTGACCGACAGCAGTGGCTTGCCGGCCTTGTCGGCTCCCGTCAATTCAATCCGCCCGCCCGGTCCGATCAGGTTGTCGCCCATCGCTTTGACGGAAAGCACATAGCGCCCGGCTTCCAGGCCGTCGTTGGGCAGGGGCAGCGGGGCCGCTCCGTATGCCAGCGGGCCGAGTTGCATGGCATAGCCGCTGTCAGTGTTCGGCACCTGCGCCAGGGTATACGTCGGGCGCTGGTTGTGCCCGGTCATGAACGGCACCCGGCCATACACCCACGTCTCACTCATGGCCGCGAATTTCGAGAAGCTCGTCCGCGGCCACTCGGCGAAGATGTAGTGATGGTCGGAATCGAACATCGGGCTGTCGTACGTCGTCGCCTTCTTGAACAACTCGGCGACTTCCTCCGCCGGATACCCGGTGTAACGGTAGCGGACCTGCACCTTCTGACCGGGCTTTAGTGTCTCCGCGGGAAAGCTGACGCCGGTGTCGTAGAAGGCGGCGCAGACGGCCGAGTTGAGTTTTCGCCCGCCCGAATCGTGCGTCCGGTACTCCACCGCCGGGCAGACCGGAACCGGATCGTCGTGGCGCCCATGCCACACCCGAAGTCCTTGCGACGCGTCCAGGTCGTTTTGGGTGCCGGGGTCCACGGGATAGACCGGCCGGCGGCTGAGAGACCCGTCAGCCTGGCGGAAAATGAGGTACTGCCAGTTGAAGGGGTCGAGGGGGGTATGGTGCTCGAAGTCGAACCCGTAGCGGAATTGAAACGGTTCGCCGGGAAGCACCTCCAGTTCGCTTCCGACGTCGTAGGTGTAGACGGAACGCCCGGCGTCCCACCCCACCGTCATGCGGGTCATGGTGGCGAACCGGTTCTTCTCGTGCTTGCCCACCCAGGCGACGACCAGTTCCTTGCCGCCCCCGCTCACCACCACGCCGTCCGTGTCGTTCTTCGCTTCTGGATTGGCCCCCTGGTTCTGCACGTCCCAGTGGCTGTTGAAGCCGAGCAACGGCCGGACACCGGGCCGGAGCTTGACGTTGTTGATGAAGCTCGAAGCGGGGTCGGGCAGCAGCAGGATCGGCTCGTCCCCATCGAAGACCCACTGTCGCCCGCCGAGCCACTTCCGCACACGGAAGTTCGGAGCGTGAGCAGGCACGAGTTCTGGCTTCGCCGATGCTGGCGAGCTCACTGCTACCTTCGAGAACTCGACCTGAGCACCGCTGTGAGCTCCAATCCCGACCATCCCCGCCGGGAGCGGTTCGGCGTCGACAAACGAGAGTATCTCCCGCCCGTCCGCGAGCACGGTGACATGGCTCGCACGGACGCGAGCCGTGAGGGCGATCGGCGTGTCTTTCTTGATCTCGAGCGGAACACTGCCGACGTACCCTCCGGCAGGGAACTTGACCAAGGCGACCTCGCCGAGCGAAGCCGACAGCTGAATTCGGTATCCGGCTGCTTCCCCGGCACGAAGCAGGATGCCCGCGTCCCATCCGCGGTCATCAACCGTCTTGTCCGGCCAAACTGACCAGAACTCCCCAAAGTACGATCTCAGCTTTCCCGGTTCTCGAACGACGATGGTCGCCGACACGTCAACGTCGGAGGGCTCGGGTCCAGACATGAGGAACGCCCATTTCTGGGCGGTGAGCGTGGCGGTGTCGTCGGCGAGATGGACCCCCTTCCAATCAGCAGGCAAGCGACCCCAGTCGGAGACTTGCGGCTGTGCCCCCGCACCGCTCACGGGCAGAAGGCAGGCCAACACTGTCAGCAGCAATCCGATGACACGCATTTCCCTTCACCGCAGGTCACATGAATCGTCCACATTCCGTTTCATCGGTGCCAACTGTGGGCATCAAGGGCTACAGAAAGCTCAAATCCCGTCGCCAGTCGCTTCCGCAACCGGTGACGGGATTTGAGTTTACGAATTAGTCGGGGCGACAGGACTTGAACCTGCGACCTCTTGACCCCCAGTCAAGCGCGCTAGCCAAACTGCGCCACGCCCCGATTCAGCCCCGCGCGACCGGTACGACGACTCTTCT
>RFRL01000009.1 GCA_009924545.1 Planctomycetia bacterium
CGAACTGCTGCAGATCGGCAAGGCCAACGCCGATTTGGAACTCCGCCGCGGAGAGATCGAGC
Source organism: Planctomycetia bacterium (assembly GCA_009924545.1). Taxonomy (GTDB): domain Bacteria; phylum Planctomycetota; class Planctomycetia; order Pirellulales; family UBA1268; genus F1-20-MAGs016. Next base: position 63 of record RFRL01000009.1, read on the forward strand.
AACTCCAGAGAGTCACCGACCAGTTGGGACTCCAGCTGGAGTCGTCCGCGGTCGATCTCACCATGCCGTCGCGGGTCCGCCTTCTGGAAGAAGCCGGAGTGCCACAGACGTCGAGCGATGTCACCCGCGCGGCGTTGGCGGGCGCCCTCGGGCTCTTGGCGTTCGGGTCGGGTGCGGGGCTCACGATCGGCTTGGAGTTGCTGCGGGGTCGGTTGAGCTACCCGGAGGAAGTTCCTGAGCGGACGGGGGTCCGGCTGCTGGGCACGCTTCCGAGGATTCGTCGCCGTGGGGGCAAGCGTGCCGCGGCCGAGTTGGGGCGATTCATGGAAGCGATCGACACCATTCGCACGCTGATTCTCCAGGCAGGCCGCGATTCGGCGAGGATGGTGCTCGTGACGAGCGCCGGGGAGCACGAGGGCAAGACCACCCTCGCCGCACAGTTGGCAGCGAGTATCGCCCGCTCAGGGAAACGCACGTTGCTCGTCGACGGGGATCTGCGTCACCCCTCCGTGCATGCGATCCTGCAGATCGACATGGGGAGCGGGTTGTCGGAAGTGCTCCGCGGAGAGGTCGGAACGGACGAGGTGATCCAACCCACGGAGATCGACGGACTGTTCGCGGTGACGGCGGGTGGGCACGACGCAGATGCAGTCCTGGCCCTGTCGCGACCCCAGCTGAAGACGACTCTGCAAAAGTACCGTGACTCGTTTGACCATGTCGTCGTCGACTCGGGGCCGGCTTATGAACTTGCAGACGCGCTCCTTCTCGGCCAACAGTGCGATCTGGCGTTGATTTCAGCGATGCGGGACATCACCAGCGTGCCGCATCTGACATCCACGATCGACCGTCTGCGCACCGTCGGGGTGCGGGTTTTGGGGTGCGTCGTCCACGGTGTCGCGCGGGAGAAGTCGCGGCGGGAGTATTCGCTCATCCGTCGATGATGTCGCCCCGGGAGCCGGGGTGTGATTGTGATCCGATATCGGATTCTCGGCTTGCGCGTGTCCGACGCCGCTGTTATCGGGTTCCCTGGGCCGCTGGCGGGTGGGTTGGCACGGTGTAACAAAGACGGGAAATGCCGCGAACATCACACGGTCGACAATCACACGGTCGACAATCACACGGTCGACAATCACACGGTGGACCTGACCATGAATCCGAGTCGCTGGGCTGCGTATCTTCCGGTCGTCGTGGCTGCGGTCCTCGTCGTGGCCGTCACGGCGTTGCAGGGCGTCTGGACGGAGCGCTGGTCCAATCGGGACATTGCCGGTGAGCTCAAGGCGAGCGCGGAGATCCTGGAGGAAGTTTTTCCTGCCGAAGTCGGTCCGTGGCGGTATGTCGATGACGTGGAATCGAACGCCGAGCAACTTGAGCGGGCTGGGGCGGTCGGCCATGTGTCGCGGCTCTACCAACATCGTGACACGGGCGCGAAGATCGCGGCCTTCGTGATCTGCGCCACGCCGCACGATGCTTCAGGTCACACGCCCGACCGGTGTTATCCCGCGGCGGGCTATGTGATCGCGGAAGCAGAGCATCGGGAGACGATCACGCTCGCCGATGGCAAGAAGGCCGAAGCTTTCGTCGGCACATTTCGTAAAACAGGGCAGACGATTCGGGTGTTTTGGACGTACGGGGTCCGTGGGGAGTGGCTCGCACCGCAGATCGCGCGGATCGAACTGGCGGGAACGGCGTCGGTGTACAAGCTCTACGCCATCATCGACCAAAGCGCGTTGACGCCGTCGCAGGCCACCGGCATCTGCAATGAGTTCCTCGCAACCATGCTGCCGGAATTCAACCGCGCGGTCGCGGAGCGGCAGGCGCGCAGTCAGGAGCAGGCCGGTTCCACGGCCGCAGCGGAGCGGAGCGAAGGTGAGGTGACCGAGGAGCCGGCGCTGGTGGCCACGGTCGCCTCCGGGGAACGGTCGAGCGGCGGAGGTCGGTGAGCGAGGGTGGCCGGGGCGGTGTCGCGAAAAGTGACGGTTTCCGGCCGGTATGCGTGCCGACTGTTCGTCAGCAGCAGCGGTTGATCTCAGAAAGGGAACACTATGATGCGGGCTCATCGGGCGGTCATCACCGGGATCACTGGGCAAGATGGTTCGTACCTCGCGGAGTTGCTCCTGGCGAAAGGGTACGAAGTGCACGGCCTGGTCCGCCGATCGAGCACCTTCGGTACGCAGCGCATCGACCACTTGTACCGGGATGCCCACGAGGCGGACGCGCCGCTGCGCCTGCACTACGGCGACATGGCGGACGGGAATGCCCTTGCCCGCTTGATCCGGGAGATCCGCCCCACGGAGGTCTACAACCTCGCCGCCCAGAGCCATGTCCGTGTCAGCTTCGATCAGCCGACCTACACCGCCGACGTGACGGCGGTGGGGACGCTCCGGCTTCTGGAGGCCATCCGCGACTTTCAGGACGCCGTGGGGTACCAGATCCGCTTCTACCAGGCTTCCAGTTCGGAGATGTACGGCAAAGTTGTGGAGGTCCCGCAGACCGAGTCGACGCCCTTCTATCCGCGGAGCCCGTATGGCGTGGCCAAGCTGTATGCCCACTGGATCACGGTCAACTATCGGGAGAGCTACGGTCTCCACGCCTCCTGCGGGATCCTTTTCAATCATGAAAGCCCGCGGCGCGGTGAGACTTTCGTGACGCGGAAGATCACCCGGGCGGCGACGCGGATCAAGCTCGGTCTACAGCCGAAGTTGTATCTCGGTAACCTCGACGCGCAGCGCGACTGGGGGTTCGCCGGCGACTACGTCGAGGCGATGTGGTTGATGTTGCAGCAGGACAGCCCGGACGACTACGTGGTGGCGACGGATGAGACCCATTCGGTTCGTGAGTTCTGCGAGAAGGCGTTCGCCGCCGTGGGGCTCGACTACCGTGACCATGTCGAGATCGATCCACGGTACTACCGCCCCGCGGAGGTTGATCTCTTGCTGGGATCGTCGGCCAAGGCACGGCGGCAATTGGGGTGGCAACCGCGAGTGTCGTTCGATGAATTGGTGACGATGATGGTGGACTCCGACATGGAGATCGCCCGCAAGGAGCAAATGCTGGCGGCCAATTGCCGCGATGCGATCCTCCCGTACCGGTGAGCCCGCCGGCGGTCACGCAGCGGCCCGGGTGGCGGGAGGCGGTGGATCGGCGACGACCGATGGGTCCGGCGGATCCCGATCGACAGGGTGCCGCGGCCACGGCCGATGCGGTGCCCAGGAAGGCAGCGACCGGTTGATTTCTCCGTGGGCCAGTCGAGGGGGTGGGAGTGTCCAACGTCGATTTGTCGCAGAAGCGGGTGGTGGTGACGGGCGGGGCCGGGTTCCTCGGGCGTGCGGTGTGCCGCGTGCTCCGTCGGCGCGGCGTCGCCGAGTCACGGTTGTTCATTCCGCGGCGGCGGGAGTTCAATCTCACCCTCGAAGGCGATGTCGAGCGCTTGTACGCCACCGCCCGGCCACAGGTGGTGATCCACTTGGCGGCGGAAGTCGGCGGGATCGGCGCCAACATGGCCGAGCCGGGGCGGTTCTTCTTCGCCAACATGTCGATGGGGATGCACCTCGTCGAGCATGCCCGGCGGAACGACGTCGAACAGTTCGTGCATACCGGAACCGTGTGTGCCTATCCCAAGCACTGTCCGGTGCCTTTCCGGGAGCAGGACATCTGGGAAGGGTACCCGGAGGAGACGAACGCGCCGTATGGCATCGCCAAGAAGGCGATCTTCGTCATGCTCGATGGCTACCGGCGGCAGTATGGGATGCGCAGCGCCGTGGTTGTTCCAGTGAATCTATACGGCCCGTGGGACAACTTCGATCCCGTCACCAGTCACGTGATCCCGGCCCTCATCCGCAAGTGCGAGGAGGCACGGTTGGCACGGGCGCCCGAGGTGGTGGGCTGGGGCACCGGGGAGGCGACCCGCGAGTTCCTGTACGTGGAGGACGCCGCCGAGGCGATCGTCCGGGCGGCCGAAGTGATGGAGGAACCCACACCCATCAACCTCGGCGGTGGCACTGAAATCTCGATCCGTGATCTGGCACAGAAGGTGGCGTTGGCCTGCGGGTACGACGGGCGGATCACGTGGGATTCCAGCAAGCCGAATGGTCAGCCACGCCGGTCGCTCGACATCTCCCGTGCCGAACGCTTACTCGACTGGCGGCCGAAACAGGATTTCGACAGCGGCTTGGCGGCCACGGTGCGGTGGTGGCGCGAGTACGGCACCAACGAGTGACGGGGAGCAGACCAGGGAATCGCACCCTCAATCGTGGCGCTCGTCGGCGGGTAGAGGGTTGCCGGGCGCGGGCATGGGGAGTGGCACGAGCGCCCCGTGTCCGATGATGAACGCCCGGGGCGATGGTTCGCTGTCGAAGTTCACCGTGGCCACGGCACGGGGGCCGACGCCACTGATGGCCGTCACGTTGCCGACGCCGTACTCGGCATGCCGGATCCGTTGGCCGGCGACGAGCGCGGGGGCCGACGGAGCGGGTTGGCCCGGGCGTCGTGCGGTGAGTCCGGAGGGCGTGGTCGGCCCACGGGATTGATTGCGCCGCGGCGTCGCGGTCCCGTCCGAAGCCTCCTCGGGTTCGAACGTCAGTCCGTCGGCCCGCGGTTGACCCTGGGTTGCCGGTGGCGGGACATGGTCGCCGTCGTCGTCCTGACCAAGATCGTGGTGGCGTGACGCTGCCGCGCCGAGCAGCGACGTCGAGACCGTCCCGTGGGCCCCCTCGACGGTGGTCTCGGACCCGTGCATCTCCGCCAGGAAGATGCTCGGCACGCCCATCCGCCGACCGCCGCGGTAGTCCCTGACGCGGACGCAACTGGCATGGACCTCGGCGATACCTCGGGTGATCCCCACGAAGACCAGCCGCCGTTCCTCCTCCAGGCGGTCCCGATCGTCGATGCTCCGCTCGTGGGGCAGGATGCCATCTTCGAGGGCCACCATGTACACGACGGGGAACTCGAGCCCCTTGGCGGCATGGAATGTCATCAGCGATATCCGTTCGCTGGCGGGATCCCAGGCGTCGGTGTCGGAAACGAGGGCAGTCGAATCGAGGAAGGCCGACAGCGCGTCGTCATCGCCTCGACCGACAGTGGCCGTGTCGGCATCGAATTGCCGGGCGGCGGTCACCAGTTCCTCGACGTTGGCGAGTCGGTCCTCACCGTCGGCGTCGTCACCATCGTCGATCCACTCACGGAGGCCGGCCTTCTCCAGGAGCTTCTCGAGCAGCGCCGCGATTCCCGGGCTGGGTGGGGAGAGCTCGTCGTAGAGCTGGACGAAACCGGCGGCCGCATTCGCCGCCCGCCGCGAGGTGAGGGGAACGCGATCGGCCTCGCGCATGGCCTGCAAGAGCGGTATCCCCCGCGCGCCTGCCCAGGCTTGCAGGCGTTCCACCGATTGCTTGCCAAGGCCGCGTGGCGGCGCCTGGAGCGCGCGGAGGAGCGCCTCCTCGTCGCGGGGGTTGCGCAACAAACGCAGCCAGGCGAGTACATCACGGATCTCGCGGCGCTTGAAGAACTCCACACCGCGCACCAACTGGTGCGGAATGCCAGCCCGCCGGAGAGCGATTTCCAACGATCTGGACAGGGCATTCGTCCGGAACAGGATGACGAAATCACGCGGGGTCCGCCGGCCGCTGCCGATTGCCGTGGCGATTTCCCGTGTGATTCTTTCGGCCTCGGCTTGGCCGTCGTCGTCGATGACGATCCTCACGTGGGCCCCGGGGCCGGACTTGGTGAACAGACGCTTCGGTTTGCGGTGGACGTTGTGGCCGATGAGCCTGTCGGCCGTGCCGAGGATGTTGCCGGTGCTGCGGTAATTCTCTTCCAGCGCCACCACGGCAGCCGACGGATAGTCACGTTCGAATTCCAGGATATTGCGGATGCTCGCGCCCCTCCATCCATAGATGGCTTGGTCAGGATCACCCGTCACCGCAAGATTCGGGTGGTCGATCGAGAGGGCCCTGACGATCGCGTACTGGACGGCGTTGGTGTCCTGATACTCGTCGACGAGGATCCAGCGGTGCCAGGCGTCGAGTTGGGCACGCAGTTCCGGGTGGTCGGCCAGGATTGTCGCCACGTGGATGAGCAGATCGTCGAAGTCGACCGCATCGGCCTCGAGGAGGAGTTGCTGGTAGACCGGCCACACGCGCCGGGCCGTTTCCTCGGCCGGCCGGCCCCACCGCGGGGAAAACGAATCGGGGGTGAACAGGTCATTCTTGGCCCGACTGATGATGCCGGCGAGCCGGTCGATCGGCGTGTGCGTCAGCGACAGGCCGAGCTTGCGCGCCGCCCGCTTCAACACCGCAGCGGAGTCGTCGGGGTCGAGGATCGAGAAGTCGCCGGTCAGTCCCACCATCCGGGCGTGACGGCGGAGCAGGCGGGCGGCGAACCGGTGGAATGTCCCCAGTTCCACCGGCTTTGGCCCGATGATCGCGGTGAGTCGCCGCCGCATCTCGTCGGCAGCTTTGTTGGTGAAGGACAGCGCGACGATCGCCTGGGGCGGCACGCCCACGTGCACCAGATGTGCGATCCGATGGGTCACCACCCGGGTCTTGCCACTGCCGGGGCCGGCGAGCACGAGGAGCGGGCCCTCCACGTGGGAAGCGGCCCGGCGCTGGGCATCGTTGAGGGATTCGAGAAGCCGTTCCATGGAGCCGGTTGTCACCCACATCCTGGTGGGAATGGGTGTTTCGGACAGTCTGGGGCAACCTGGCGAGACAGAGGAATCAGTAAGCGATGCCGATGAGTTCCGGCAACGGACGCGGTAGGCGTTTTGAACTCGCTTCACCTAGTATACGGGTCGAGGGTGTGTTCGACACGCGGTGACAGACCCGGGCCTGCGGTTGCGGAGCGATCGCCACCGGAAATTGCACCGCCAGGTTTCGTCGACACGCCCATCGATTGGTGCACCACGTCGATCGCACGGGAGGGAACCCATGCCGAGGATTCCGTACGTCAATCTCACCCGCAACGATGCCATGGCCGACCGGCTCGAAATGAGCACGGCCGAGATCGGACTCTCGGTGAGAACGACCAACTGCCTCGAAGAGCGGGGCATCTTCACGGTGCACGATCTGCTGCAGTGCACCCGTGCCGATCTGCTGTCGATCGCGAACTTCGGCGAGAAGACACTCGAAGAGGTCTATCGATCCCTGGAAAGGATCGGGTTTTCCCGGCAGGGCGGTGCGGAAGTCACCGTCATGACGATGCCGGCGTCCGACAAAACCGCGACCGCCTGAGCGGCGGCATCCGGGCGGCTGGTGACGGTCGTGGCGGCTGCGCGGGTCGTGACGCGCCAGCGAAAGAAACTCAGCTTCCGGAAGGCGGGTTTTTCGCGGGAATGTCCCGAAAACCAACCTAGGCTCTTTGAGAAGCGCGGATCAGGGGCATGGCCCGTGTCCGCCCTCCAGGGAGTCATTCTCGATGAACGTCCGTCGCTCGGGTGCGCTGCTGTCGGTCGTGGCAGTTGTCGTATCGGTGTCCGCGCCGACCGCAACGGCGCAATGCTGCCTGAACGACCTGTTCGCCGGGTGCGCAAGCTGCTTCCGCCGTGCTCCGGCGGCGTACGCGGTGGCCCCCGTGACGGCGCCGCTGGTCGCCGCGCCCCAGCCCTATGCAATGGCACCCGTGCCGGCGCCACCGCCGCCGGTGGTCGTGCCGGTGCAGCAGGTCAGCTACGTTCCGGAGACGACCTACCGGACCCAGTACCAGTGCGTGCCGGTGACGAGCTACAAGCCGTCCACGGAGATCGATCCCTGCACCGGTTGCCCGCGCGAATGCATGCAACAAGTCACACAGTACGTGCAGCAAGCGGTCAACGTGCCGGTCACGCAGTACAGGGCGGTATATTCGACGAAGTACGTGCAGATGCAACCCGGGAGTGGACAGGCCATGGCACCGCAGGCCATGGCGCCGCAACCGATGTATGGGCAGCCTCTTCCCATGGCCCCCGCGCCGGCGGTGGTGACGCCAGGCCCTGCCGGGGCGGCGACGAGCCCCTTCGCCGCCCCACTGCAAACGACGCCCCAGGCCTGGGGTTCGGCCGGAGCCGACATCCCGCAACAACTCGTCCCCGGGCAAACGAGCATCGCCGCCCCCACCTTGTCGGCCCCGCCGACCGTATCGCAGCCGCTCGTCCCCCAACCCACCTTCCAACAGCAGATCGTGCCGCAGTCGGGCACCTACGCGGCACCCCCTGCGGGCATTTCTCCGCAGCCGACGCCTCCGCCGACATTCACCCCCACGCCTGCCCTGCGCCCGATCCCCGAACTGCCCCGTGGCTCGGCGACGGCCGATGGCACCCCCGCGCCGAAGGGTGAAGCAACCCCTGGGGCCGGTGCAGCCGTGAACGCAGCACCCGTCATCGCGCCACCCGCCCTCACTCCGGCCCCGTCGACAGCCCCGTCTCCCGCAGCGACCGCACCGGCGGGGACTCCTCCGGGTGGTGTCGGCACCGGGGCTACGATGCCCACCCTGCAGGGCGCCGGTCCGGCGGCGAATACCGGCGCCTTCCCCAGGTTGCTCGAGCCCACCGGGCACACCACTTCCTGGCAACCCACCGCACCGTCCACCACGGCCGTGGCCAACCCGTCGGCCTATCCTCGGACGGCCTTGCCCGCCCGACTGGCACTGGGCGTGCCGCAGCCGTGAGGCGCGGGCAACCGGTTCGTCCGCGCCGACCAGCCATTCCGCCACCGGCCATTGCTCCCGGGCTTGCCGGCGATCCGGTCGTGGGTCGGCGCGGTAGTCTGTGACCTGGTCTCCGGCCCCGCTTCGGAATCATGCCCGCGTGACCAACGCCGACATTGCCGCCGTGCTCGAACAGGTTGGGGATCTCCTCGAATACCTCGGGGAGAACCCGTTCCGATGCCGGGCCTACCGGTCTGCCGCCCGGACGGTTTCCGCCGTCGAGGAACCGTTGGTCGACCTCTGCCGTCGTGATGGCCTGGCCGGGCTGGACGGCATCGGTGTCGATCTCGCAGGACGGATCGCGGCGTTCATCGACAGCGGTCAATTCCCGCTTTTGGAGGATTTGAAGACCAGGGTGCCGGCCGTCGCCACCGATCTTGTGCGGGTGCCGGGGCTGGGGCCGAAGAAGGCCCGCCTGCTGATCGACCAACTCGGCATCGATTCACTGGCAGCACTGGAACAGGCCTGTCGGGACGGTCTGGTCGCCCGGTTGAAGGGTTTCGGGGAGAAGACCCAACAAGCGATCCTCCGTAACGTGGGATTCGCCGCGGACCCGGCGCGGCGCAGGCTCCTGTGGCGGGATGCCGACGACATCGTCCGGGAGCTCATCGCGTGGTTGGAGCGATGTCCGGCGGTGGGCCGTGTCGCCGCCGCCGGGAGTTGGCGGCGGGGGCGGGAGACCGTGGGCCATCTCCAGATCCTCGTCGCCACGCCGTCGCCCGCGATTGTCGTCGACCACGTCGCCGGCTGGCCCGAGGCCGGCCCGGTGATGTCCCGGGACGAGTCCGGGGCGACGATGCGGGGACCGAAAGACGTGGAGATCGCCCTCCGCTTCGTCAAGGAAGCGGATTTTGCCGCCGCCCTGGTGTGTCGGACAGGTTCCCGGCAGCACACCGGTCAACTCGCCGCGCGGGCGCTGGAGCGGGGGCTGACCCTCGACGACCGGGGGTTGCAGCCGTTCGCTCCGGGGCGAAGTCCGGACCCGAGCCGTGTCCCTCCGGTCTGCACGACCGAGGACGACGTCTACGCCAGCCTCGGCCTGCCCTGGATCCCTCCGGAACTGCGCGAGGGCCAGAATGAAATCGCTTGCGCGGAACGCGGACGGCTCCCCGATCTGGTGCGCACGGAAGACGTTCGCGGCGATCTCCACATGCACACCACCGCCTCGGACGGCGAGGCGTCACTGGTGGAGATGGTGCGGGCGGCGATCGCCCGCGGTCTGGAATACATCGCCATCACCGACCATGGCCCGCGGGTGTCGATGGCCAACGGCCTCCGCCCCCAGCGACTCCTCGCCCAGTGGGAGGAGATCGATCGCCTCAACGCCTCCTTGGCGGCGTCGGAGCCGGCGCCGCTGGTGATCCTCAAGGGTGTCGAGGTGGACATGCTCGAACAGGGAGGGCTCGACCTTCCCGACGAATTGCTCGCCCGGGCCGACTGGGTGGTGGCGAGCTTGCACTACGGACAGCAGCAACCCGGCGACAGGATCACCGCCCGGATCATCGAGGCGATGGAAAACCCCTGGGTGAGCGTGATCGGTCATCCCACCGGTCGGCTGATCAATCGTCGTCCAGCCTACGAAGTCGACATGGAGGCGGTGATCGCCGCCGCCGCGCGCACGGGGACCTTCCTGGAGATCAACGCCAATCCCTGGAGGCTGGACCTTCATGCAGGCCACGCGGCCGCCGCCCGGGAAGCGGGGGTGGGGCTCGTGGTGTCCACCGACGCCCACTCCACCGCCGGTCTGGACGTGCTCCGGTGCGGGATCCTCCAGGCCAGGCGGGCGGGGTGCACGGCGGCCGACGTGGTCAACACGCGGAGCCTGGCCGCTCTGCGGGCGCTCTCGGGCCGGGGTGTCGGAGCCTGAGCCCGCGGACACCCGGTCGCCAGCCGACGGCCGGTCTCAGTGGGGGCTGAGAACGCACCGAAAACCGATGTGATTGCACCCCGACGTCACCTCGGCCTTGCCGCGGGTGCCGACGATGTACCGGGAGCAGTACTGGTCAGTGCAGAGGAAGGAGCCTCCACGCAGGGCCCGCTTCCGCTGGCCCGGTTCCTGGGGATCGTGGCTCTCGGTCGGACCGGTGGGGTTGGGAAGCACGTCTTCAGGTGCTGCGCTGCGATAGGTGTCGGGCCGATACCAGTCGGAACACCACTCCCAGACGTTCCCCGACATGTCGTGCAGGCCGTACGGGTTGGCGGGATAGCGGCCCACCGGGGCGATCCCGGCGAAACCATCACCGGCCGAGTTGGCGTTGGGGAACCGCCCCTGCCACGTGTTGGCCATCCAGCGCCCTTCGGGCCGCAAGGCATCGCCCCAGGGATACATCGCGCCGGTCAGGCCGCCGCGGGCGGCGAACTCCCATTCCGCCTCGGTCGGCAGCCGCTTGCCCGCCCAGCGTGCGTAGGCTTCGGCATCTTCGTAGGCCACGTGCACGACCGGTTCGTCGTCACGATCCGCGTTCGTGCTCTCGGGACCGAGCGGATGCCGCCAGTCGGCACCCGGGACGTAATCCCACCACCGGTAGTGGGTGTCGAGTGGTACGGTTTGGTCCGGTGGCGTGAAAACGATGGAGCCCGCGACCAGGTTCTCCGGTGGCGCGCCCGGGAAATCCTCCGCCCGAGGCGTGCGCTCGGCGACAGTGACATACCCGGTCGCGGCGACGAATGCCGCGAACTGCCGGTTCGTGACCTCGGTGACGTCCATGAAGAACCCATCGACGCTCACGCGGTGGATCGGGCGAGCGTCATCCATTGCCTCGCGGCCTCCGTCGGGACGGCCCCGTGGGTCGGCACATCCCATGGAAAACTCGCCACCCGGGATCCACACCATCCCGGTGATCCGTTCCGCGGGGATGGTCGGCGCCGGGGCCGACCGCGTTACCGTCGGGGCGAACGCGTTGGTCGCCTGAACAGCCAGTGAGGTTCCGGTGACCGTGGGCGCCGGTGTGGTTTCCGGGGCCGCCGGCACGAGTGCCCGGCAGATGCCCCACAGCAGCAGTGCGCCGCCCAACCCCGTGGCTCCCGCCACTGCCAAGGCCGAAGGCCCGGAGCCCTGCCGCCGATGATTTGATCGTCCCGTCATGCGAGTGCCTTTCGTAGCGCCAGCCGGCAGTGCCGTCGGAGGTCGTGACGCCGGTCTCGGTCCCACCAAGCGGTGAATACCCGGAGGATCTCCCGGAGCCAGCGACGGAACCACCTGCACGGTTTGGCGGGCACGAGATCGCGGAACAGGGCCATGCTCGCCAGGCTGCGTCTGGTTGACACGCGCAACCGGTGGATCCGTTCGACGGAGCATGGTCCGGACCCGCTCGCCACCACTTCGGTCCAGACCGCGTCGAGGGTCGAGATCAAAGTCCGCCGCACACGCACCGCCAGCCGCCAGGGATGGGCGGTGGCGGATCGCCCTGAGTTTGCCAGCACCATGATCGGGACCACGTCCGTCCGCGCGACCGCGCGGCGATGGTGCCGCGGAACGCCCCGGAACAATTTACCGGACGGCGAGCCGGGAAAACCAGCGATGGAGGCCAGCCCGACCGCGGGGCGACGCAACGGAAAGGACGACTCCCGCGGAGGCAGGCCGCCACGCAAGCGATCGTTTCACGAAGGCCGCGGTCAAGGAGCCGCGGACGCCGCCACTGGAGCCGTCATCCGCTCCGGCTTCGTGATCGTGACGTCCGAAGCGAACACGGTGGCTGCTCCCAGACAGCCCTGGCCGGCCCAGAGTCGCCCCTTGATCTCCACCGTGTCACCGGCCGAGGCCAGGAGCAGCTCAGCCGCATCGATCGAGACGCGGCAATCAGCGGCCAGCGGGAGGATCACCTGCCGAATCTTGCCCGCATCGATCCGCAGGACGAGCACCGACGAACTGGCACGGACGACGGTGCCCACGATCGTGCCCGGCGTGTCGGGGCGGACCTCGTCGGGGGTGAAGCCAGACGGGGGGGTGACGATGTCGATCCTGGTGACGGGGATGAGACCCTTCCCCCGGCGATCCACCCGTCCCTGTGCCCGGACGGTCAGGCCCGGACCGAGCACCGTGGCATCCGCGTCGCCACGAACGGTCAGGCGGGACACACCGGCGGGATGGAGCATGGCCACCTTGACGGCGTGAGACGGATCCGTCGCGGTGGGGTCGACGAAGGCGATCAAACCGCCCTTGATGCCCCCCTGGACGCTGCGGACGACTCCCTGGAGCGACTCCTCCGGCAACGTGTCGATGGCGAGCTTGTTTTGTTCCACCGGGAGCGTGATCGCCTTGTTGGTGCCGCGACACGCACCCAGGTTCCACAGACGCTCGTAGCTCTTTTGGAGCTGTGCCGACTTGAAAAACGTTCCCCAGTGGAGCGTGCCGTCGGCGGCGACGGGAGGGGCGGCGTCCTGGGAATCGGCGTAGGGGTTGTATGGCGTCAATTGTCCACTGGCGACCGACGACCAACTCCCCACCAGCGGGACGATCAGTGTCGCCAGCCGCAGCATTTCGACGCGGCGTCGGCCAGGGCGGGATTGACCAACCGGTGGAACTGGGCCGCGAGCGGATTGTAGATCGACGGCCATCAGTGGAACTCCGGCAGGCACCCCAACCCTACCTTCGTTTTCGGCGGTGGGCCAATGAACTTGCCGGTGACGGTTGGAGCCCATGTCCACCCTGTCGGGGGGGTAGGCCGACCGCACCGAGGATCACTCGCACCGAAAAATCCGGGGCGAGAAGCCCTCAATCGTGAGGACCCGACACCAGCGAGGTCCGGTCGGACGGCTTCTCCCGATAGTGATCGGTCGAAATCGCCGAGCCGCTGTTGGACAGCCTCAGCCGCCGTTGCCTTCCGAACGATCGGTGGAATCGGCAGCCGGCAGGCTCGATGGCTGCACCGACTCGAGGAGCGGGAACTGCTTCACCAAGACGTCGCGATCAACCCGCAGAGACTCCAGCGCCTCCGGTCGGACCCGGACCTCCGAGGACTGGAAGGTGTTGAAGCCCGTCCCGGCCGGAATGAGGTGGCCGAGGATGACGTTCTCCTTGAGTCCCACGAGATTGTCGACCTTCCCTGCGAGGGCGGCTTCGGTGAGCACCTTGGTGGTCTCCTGGAAGCTCGCCGCCGAGATGAAACTCGAGCTCTGCACGCTCGCCTTCGTGATCCCGAGCAACTGGGTGCTGGCCGTCGCCTTCTTCGGCTTGGCTCCCTTCGCAGGTGAGCCGCCCAGAGCCTCGATTTGAGCATTGGCATGTGCCAAGACGTCTTTGGGAACGACTGTCCCCACCGCGAACTCGCTGTCGCCCTTGTCGGTGATCTTGAGCCCGTTCTCGATCCGTTCGTTGGCCTGCTTGAACTCGAACTTGTCCATCACGCTGCCCGGCAGCAGGTTGGTGTCGCCAACCGACTCGATCTTCACCTTGCGCAGCATCTGCGAAACGATGATCTCGATGTGCTTGTCGTCGATCTCGACGCGCTGGCTGCGGTAGACGTTTTGGATCTCGCGCACGAGGTACTTCTGCACCTCCTCTTCACCGGAGATCCGCAGGATGTCGTGGGGCACGAGCGGCCCGTCCACGAGCGCTTCGCCGGCCTTGACGAAATCGCCGGCGTGGACACGGAGGTGCTTGCCGTGGGTGACCAGGTGCTCACGTTCCAGACCGCTGTCGCTCCGCACGATGATCGTCCGCTTGCCGCGACGCTTCTCGCCGAGGAGCTCCACCTTGCCGTCGATCTCGGCCATGATCGCCGGATCCTTCGGCTTGCGGGCCTCGAAAATCTCCGTCACACGGGGCAAGCCACCGGTGATGTCCTGGGTGCCGGACGCCTCGCGTGGCGTCTTGGCGAGCACGTGTCCGGCCTTCACGGCCTCGCCCGGTGCCACCTCGATGTAGGCCTTCTCGGGGAGGTAGTAGAAGTCGAGGATCTTGCCGGTCTCGTCTTCGAGGACGACCTGCGGGTGGAACACCCCCTTGTGCTCCATGATCATCCGGCGCACGTGACCACTGGGGTCCTTCTCGACACGCACCGTCTCCCCTTCGACCACGTCTTCGTAGCGCACGCGTCCGGAGACTTCCGACAGGATGGGGATCGAGTGTGGGTCCCACTGCACCAGGAGGGTGCCCGGCTTGACCTCCTCGTTTTCCGTGACCTTGAGGATGGCACCGGCGGGGATGTCGAACTTCTCCAGTTCCGATCCCTTCGCATCGATGATGGCGATCTCACCGTTGCGGGCGAGGACGATTTGCTCACCCTGCTCGTTGCTCACGGTGCGGAGGCGCGTGAAACGCACCTTGCCGCCACGCTTGGCCTTGCTCTCGCTCTCTTCGATGGCACGCTGGCCGACACCACCGATGTGGAACGTGCGCATCGTCAACTGCGTGCCCGGCTCGCCGATGCTCTGGGCGGCGATGATGCCCACGGCCATGCCTTCCTCGACGAGCGACCCGGTGGACAGATCCATGCCGTAGCACAGGCGACAGACGCCGAGTGCGGCGTCGCAGGTCAATGGGCTCCGCACCTGGATCTTCTCCAGGCCCAACTCCTCGATGCCGCCGGCGACCTTCCGGGTGATCAATTCATCTTCCTTGACGATCACTTCGTTGGTGATCGGATTGACGATCGGCTCGCGGCTGACACGACCGCGGATGCTGTCGGCGAGGCTGACCTCCACTTTTTCGCCGCGATAGATGACCGTCTTGGTGATTCCTTGGGAGGTGCCGCAGTCGTGCATCGTGACGACGACGTTTTGGGCGACGTCGGCGAGCTTCCGGGTGAGGTAGCCGGAGTCGGCGGTTTTGAGGGCGGTGTCGGCGAGACCCTTGCGGGCACCGTGCGTCGAACTGAAGTACTCGAGGACCGTCAGCCCCTCGCGGAAGTTGGCCTTGATGGGAGTCTCGATGATCTTGCCCGACGGCTTGGCCATCAGGCCGCGCATGCCGGCCAACTGCCGGATCTGTTCGACACCACCGCGGGCACCGGAGTGGGCCATGAGGTAGATCGGGTTGACGTATCCGGCACGACGATTCTCGCTGGCGGTGTCCTTCTCCAGCTCGCTCATCATGTCCTTCGTGATCTGCTCACGGGCGTGCGTCCAGGCATCGAGCACCTGGTTGTAGCGCTCGCCGTCGGTGATCATGCCGCGCTGGTACTGCTTCATGATCTTGAGCACGTTCTTGTCGGCGTCGCCGATGATCCTCGTCTTGCTGGCCGGCGTGATGAGATCGTCGGTGGCGAACGAGAGACCGCTGCGGGTGCTCCACTTGAAGCCCGTGCGGTTCATGTCGTCGAGGAGGTCGATCGTCTTCCGACGACCGAGCGCCAGGTAGCAGTCTGAAATCACGCGGGCCAGTTCGCTGGAGCGCATCGGGATGTTGTAGAAGAGCATTCCCTCGGGCAGCACCGAGTTGAAAAGCACGCGCCCGGCCGTGGTCTCGATGATCGCGCCCGGCTGGCCGAGCTTCGGGTCTTCGGTCTTGAGCCGGCGGGTGGCTGGCAGGCGCACCTTGATCCGGGCGTGGGTCTCGACTTTGCCGAGGGAGTGGGCCAACTCCACTTCCTCGACGCTCTTGAAGGTCATCCCCTCGCCCTTCCGACCGGGGAGGAGCATGGTGAGGTAGTAGCACCCCATCACCACGTCCTGGGAGGGGCTGATGATCGGGGCGCCGTTGGCCGGGCTGAAGATGTTGTTGGTCGACAGCATCAGCGTGTGGGCCTCGACCTGGGCCTCGATCGACAGGGGCAGATGCACGGCCATCTGGTCGCCGTCGAAATCGGCGTTGAACCCCTTGCACACGAGCGGATGGAGCTTGATGGCGTTGCCTTCGACGAGGATCGGTTCGAACGCCTGGATGCCCATCCGGTGCAGGGTCGGGGCCCGGTTGAGGAGGACGGGGTGATTGCGGATCACCTCTTCGAGGATGTCCCACACCTCGGCGTCCTTCCGCTCGAGCATTTTCTTGGCGCTTTTGATGGTGTCGGCGTGGCCGAGCTCCTTGAGGCGCCGGATGATGAATGGCTGGAACAACTCCAGCGCGATCTTCTTCGGCAGGCCGCACTGGTGGAGCCGGAGGGTCGGCCCGACGACGATCACGCTCCGTGCCGAGTAATCGACGCGTTTGCCGAGCAGGTTCTCGCGGAAGCGCCCCTGCTTCCCCTTGATCATGTCGGTGAGGCTCTTGAGCGGGCGGTTGCTCGACGCGAGGACCGGCCGCTTGCAGCGGTTGTTGTCGAACAGCGCGTCGACCGATTGCTGGAGCATCCGCTTTTCGTTGCGGATGATCACCTCGGGGGCATTGAGATCGACCAGTTTCTTCAACCGGTTGTTGCGGTTGATGATGCGCCTGTAGAGGTCGTTCAGGTCACTGGTGGCGAAGTTCCCCGAATCGAGCATCACCAGCGGCCGGAGGTCGGGCGGGATCACCGGGATCACGTCGAGGACCATCCATTCCGGCTTGTTCTCACTGTCGCGGATACTCTCCACGATCTTCAGACGGTTGACCAGATCCTTCTTCTTCTGCTTCGAACCGGTGGTGTGGAGCTCCTCGCGGAGATCCTTGGAAAGCGTCACGAGGTCGAGCCCGAGAAGGAGCTTGCGCACCGCCTCGGCCCCCATTTCGGCGTCGAATCCGGTGTCGCCGTAGGTGGCGCGGGCCTCGCGGAACTCCTCCTCGGTGAGCAGTTGCTGCTTCTTGAGGGGCGTGTCCTTGGGGTCAAGGACGACGTAATCCTGGAAGTAAATGACCTTCTCGAGGCTGGAGGTCTTCATGTCCAGCAGGGCACCGAGCCGGCTCGGCATCGCCTTGAAGAACCAGATGTGGACCACGGGCGCGGCCAGTTCAATGTGGCCCATCCGCTTGCGACGGACACGGCTGTGAGTGACCTTCACGCCGCAGCGATCGCAGATCATCCCCTTGTACTTCATGCCGCGGTACTTGCCGCACGAGCACTCCCAGTCCTTTTCCGGGCCGAAAATCTTCTCGCACATCAGGCCGTCCTTCTCCGGACGGTAGGTGCGGTAGTTGATCGTCTCGGGCTTCTTCACCTCGCCGAACGACCAGCTGCGGATGTCGTGGGGGCGGGCGAGGCTGATCTTCACCGCGGCGTAGTCGTTGACGCGGTCGTAGGTGGCTTCACCGATGCTCACGAGACGTCTCCTTCGGGAGGATGGAGGATGAGGTAGCGGGCGGGGCCGGCCCGGAAAGCCGGCGCGGAAAGTCCGGGTAGACCCGGCGCTTCTCGAGCGACATGTTGAGGGCCAGGCCGCGGATCTCGTTGGTGAGCACGTCGAAGCTGGCGGGGGTTCCCGCTTCGAGGGTGTTCTCTCCCTTGACCATGCTCTCGTAGATCTTCGTCCGCCCTTCCACGTCGTCGCTCTTGACGGTGAGCAACTCCTGGAGGATGTAAGCCGCCCCGTACGCCTCCAGGGCCCACACCTCCATCTCCCCGAATCGCTGCCCACCGAAGCGGGCCTTGCCGCCGAGGGGTTGCTGGGTGATGAGCGAGTAAGGACCGGTGGACCGCGCGTGGACCTTGTCGTCGACCAGATGGTGGAGCTTGAGCATGTAGATGTAGCCCACCGTGGTCTCCTGCTCGAGAGGCTCGCCGGTGCGACCGTCGTAGAGCTGCGCCTTGCCGTGCTTCGGCAGGCCCGCCTTGTCGAGCATGTCGTTGATGTCCTGCTCGCTGGCGCCGTCGAACACCGGGGTCACCGCCTGGAACCCGAGCAGTTTCGCAGCCCACCCCAGGTGGGTCTCGAGGATCTGCCCGACGTTCATCCGGCTGGGCACGCCCAGCGGGTTGAGGAGGATCTGCACGGGTGTGCCATCGGCCAAGAAGGGCATGTCCTCCTTGGGGAGGATCTTGGCGATCACGCCCTTGTTGCCGTGACGGCCGGCCATCTTGTCGCCGACGCTGATCACACGTTTCGCGGCAACGTACACCTTCACCATTTGGAGGACGCCGGGGCGGAGCTCGTCGCCGCGCTTCATGCTGTTGAGCCGGCGGTCGCGCAGATCGATCGCCTCCTCGACGGCGGGCCAGAGCGTCTTGTGGAGCTTCTCGATCTCCGTCTTGCGCTGGGGCGAGCGGATGTCGAGTTCGTCGAGCTTGAAGGCGAGGGCCCTTTCGACCACCACCTTGTGCTCCTGATCGCGGACCAGGGGGCTGCCGTCGGGTGCCGTGATCGGCCGCTGCAGCACCTTCTCGATCTCGCCGATCATCGCGCCGAAAGCCTCGGCAACCCGGGCGTTGCCCTCCGCCTCGGTATCCTTGAGTTGCTTCTGGAACTCGCGGCGCTCCTCCTCCGAGAGGCTCATCTGCCGGGAGAACTTCTCGGTGGCGATCACGATCCCCTCGACACCGGAGGGGACCTCGAGGGAGTCGTTCTTCACATCCTCGCCAGCCCGGCCGAAGATGGCATGGAGGAGTTTTTCCTCAGGGGTCAGTTCCGTCTTGCTCTTGGGCGAAACCTTGCCCACGAGGATGTCGCCGGGGCGGACGTAGGTGCCGATCCGTACGATGCCGTTCTCGTCCAGGTTGTGCAGGGCCCGCTCGCCGACATTGGGGATGTCGCGGGTGAACTCCTCGCGGCCCAGCTTGGTGTCGCGGATCTCGATGTCGTACTCCTCGATGTGGATCGAGGTGTAGACATCGTCCTCCACGAGCTCCTCGCTGATGATGATCGCATCTTCGAAGTTGAAGCCGTCCCAGGCCATGAACCCGACCAGCACGTTGCGGCCCAGGGCCAGTTCGCCCTGGAAGATCGCCGCACCGTCGGCGATGACCTCGCCCTTGTCGACCTTCTGGCCGAGCTTGATGATCGGCTTCTGATTCTGGCAGGTGCGTTCGTTGAGTCCGACGTACTTGCGCAGCCGATGGGTTTCCATCGGGCCCGACGCCGGGGTGATCTCGATCCGCTCGGCATCCACGTAGCTGACGGTCCCCTTCCGCCCGGCGCGGATGATGAGGCCAGAATTGGCCGCCACGTCACGCTCCATGCCCGTGGCCACGATGGGTGGCTCGGTCACGAGGAGCGGCACCGCCTGCCGCTGCATGTTGGATCCCATCAGGGCGCGGTTGGCGTCGTCGTGCTCGAGGAAGGGAATGAGCCCCGCGGAGACACCCACCATCTGACTCGGGGCGACGTCGATGTACTGGATGTCGGACGCCGGCACGAGGACGAAGTCGCCCTTGTAGCGGGCGATGACGGGGTCGTCATCAACGAGCTTGTTGTCGACCACCGGGGCGTCGGCAGGAGCCAGATAGGCGTCGTGCTCCTCGTCGGCCCGCAGCCACACCACGTCGTCGGTGAGCCGCCCCTTGGAAACTTTCCGGTACGGGGTGACGAGGAACCCGTAGGAATCGACGCCGGAATAGATGGCGAGGCTGGAGATGAGCCCGATGTTCGTGCCTTCCGGCGTTTCGATCGGACAGATCCGCCCATAGTGCGAGATGTGCACGTCCCGGACCTCGAACCCGGCCCGCTTGCGGTTGAGACCACCGGGGCCGAGGGCCGAGAGGCGGCGCTCGTGGGTCAGCATCGACAGCGGGTTGGTCTGGTCCACGACCTGGGAAAGTTCGCCGCGGCCGAAGAAGTATTCAATGGCCGCGGAGATACTCTTGGGGTTGATGAGCGAGCGCGGGGACATCTCGGTGACGTCCTTGAGGCTCATCCGCTCCTGCACGGTACGCCGCAGCTTGAGGAATCCCTTGCGCAGTTCGTCGCTGGCGAGCTCATCGATCGTCCGCAGGCGCCGGTTGCCGAGGTGATCGATGTCGTCGACTTCCCCTTCTCCCTCGCCTTCGCTGAGTTGCAGCATGTACTTGATGGCCGCGATCAGGTCGTCGGGACGGAGCGTCATTTCCGTCTCGGGAACCGAGAGACCAAGCTTGCGGTTGATACGGAATCGCCCCACGCGCCCCAGGCGGTAGCGGTTGGTGTCCTTGAACTTCTCGTCGAACAAGGCCCGCGCCTTGTCGACGGCCGGCGGGTTGCCCGGTCGCAGCCGCTGGTAGATGCGCACCAACGCATCTTCGTGGCTGGGGGCGACACCGGTCCGGCGCTTCGACTCCTCGGCGTCTTCCCGCAAGCTATTCATGATCAGGGGCAGTTTCTGCTCCTGCATGAGCTCCACGCCGGTGAGGCCCGATGTGCAGATCAACTCCGCCTGGTCGTGGGAAATCTTGCACCCGGCCTCGACGATAATTTCACCGGCGCGTTCGCTGCCCTTCGGATAGACGATGTCGTCGACGGCGACTCGTCCCTCGAGCTTGGGAACGCTCCGGCCACCGGCCACCTTCTCCTTCGTGGTTTTGTAGAACAGCTTGAGGATCTCGGCATCGAACGTGTACCGCGGATCCATCGCCCGCAGCAGCGTGAGGGCGGAGAACTTCCCGCTCTGATCGATGCGGACTTGCAGGGTGTCTTTCTTGGAGACGTTGAGTTCGATCCAGCTGCCGCGCTCCGGGATGATGCGGCAGTTGTAGGTCTTGCGGTCGGTCGACTCCGTGTCGGCGACGAAGTCGATGCCCGGGGAGCGGTGGAGCTGGCTCACCACCACGCGTTCGGCGCCGTTGATGATGAACTCACCCCCACCGAGCATGATGGGGATGTCCCCGAGGTATACCTCTTCCTCGATCGGCTGTTCGCGGGTCAGCCGCAGCCATACCCGCAGGGGGCGACCGTACGTGAGCCGCAACTGTCGGCACTCGTCGGGCTCGTACCGGGGCTTGCCCAGCTCGTAGCGCACATACTCCAGACGGACCGTGCGGTCGTAACTCTCGATGGGGAAGATTTCCCGGAGCACGCCCTCGATCCCCTCGTCCTTCCGCTTGCTGGAGGGGACGTCGTACTGGAGGAAGCGGTCGTAGAACCGAGTCTGGATTTCGGTCAGATCGGGGATGTCATGGCTCGCCCGGCGGCTCCCGAAGTGACGGACCTCGGTCGGCTGAAGACGACGGACGGCATGCGTTGCCATGGGGCGGAGCACTCCCGGGGCTACTGGATGAGCACAACGTCCACCACACCCACGCCACCACGGACGGACGGTCGCGCGGGAGCGTCGAACGCATGTGGCGGAGCGGGAACCCGACGGCGGTGCCAGCCTGTGAGCCGCGGAGCTCACCAGGGCCGGACCGAAGACAGGCGTTACTCCGCAGAGAACCCGGACCTACCCCCCCTGAGAAGCACGCCGAGGCACGGCGCACTCCACAAGAAGGGGCAATAACAGGGTCCCCAACGGAGCAGTTGAAACGGCAGGGGCAAACAGGAAGCACAACACCAACAGCAAAAATGATACCGAGGTGTCTTCGATTGGCCAAAAAATCGACGATTCAGTGATTTCGCCCAGCTGAAAAGGGCGCTCTCACTTGATCGAAACCTTGGCTTTCGCCTCCTCCAGTTCCTTCTTCAGCTTCTCGGCGTCGGCCTTGGAAATGCCTTCCTTGACCTTGGCCGGGGCACTTTCCACGAGATCCTTGGCCTCCTTGAGGCCGAGGCCAGTGGCAGCTCGAACGACCTTGATGATGCCGATCTTGGCGTCAGCCGCGAAGCTCTCGAGCACCACGTCGAACTCGGTCTTCTCGGCAGCCGCCTCGGCGGCGCCACCCCCCGCACCACCCGCACCGGGAGCAGCCATCATCACGGCACCACCTGCAGCGGGCTTGATCCCGTGGACTTCGTCGAGGTAGTCGGACAGTTCCTTGGCCGCCTTCAGCGTGAGTCCGACGATCCGGTCGCCAAGATCCTTGGTTTCCTTGGAGAACTCGCGCGTTGCTTCAGCAGTCGACATGCCCAGCGATCCTTTCCCTACGATTGTGTCGGGGGGCCGGGCCCCACGACGGTGACGATTGATGGATGGTGACGGTGTGTGCGGGTGGTGCTGCAGTGGCGACGACAGTCGGGATGATGCAGATCGCGGGCGGAAGTCGCTTTAAAACCACCGCGACAACGTCACCGCCGGGTGGCGGCAGGGGACGGTGTCCACCGGGGGCGTTGTACGGTTGCGCGCGAGGAACCCATGAGGATACCATGAACGCCGGTGCCGGGAACCCCCTCCGAAGTGGAGGTTTGTCGGGATGGTCACTCCGGGGAGGCTCCGGCGGCCTTCTCCAGGTCCTCGATCCGGGATTTGACCTGGCCGGCGAGTGTGCCGCCCGCCGAGACCACCTGACCGGCGAGGGTCCGTCCGAGGCTCGAAATCTGTCCCGACAGGATCGATAGCTGCTCGGTGCGACTGGGCCACTTGGCGACCGACTTGACGTCGGCCGGACCGAGGCGGGCCCCGTCGAGAGCGCCACCGCGGAACTCGAATCCCTGGTAATCAGCGATGCCGGAAACGCGATCGAGCTCCTTGGCCAGATCGACCACGTCTTCACCACCCCAGGCAATCGCCAGCATCCCCTCGGTGCGGTCGAAAGCCGGAGCCAGCGGCGTCTCGAGCGTGGCGCGGCGGGCGAGGCTGTTTTTCACCAACTGGAGGTGGATCCTCTTCTTCCGCAATGCCTGGCGGAGCTGGCTCGTTTTCTGGCCATCGAGCTTTCCCAGGCTCACGACCACGACTTCGTTCACGTCGCGGAGGCGGCGCTTCAGGTCATCAACCAGCATGTTCTTGACGAGCTTGCTCATGGAAGGTCACCGGGGAGTCGGGAGAAGCGGGGGAATGGGTGTCGGGCTGACGGCTGGGGGTGGGTTGACGGCCTCACGCCGCCACCAGCACCCCCGGCGTCATCGTGGCGGAGATGGAAATGCTCTTCACGAACTGCCCACGAACGCTCGACGGCTGATTGGCGAGCACGTAATCGATGAAGGCGCGGATATTGTCGGCGAGTTTGGCCGCGTCAAAGCTCGCCTTGCCCACGACCGCGTGGACGATGCCGGTGGGATCGTTGCGGAACTCCACCTTCCCCGCCTTGTACTCACGGACGGTCTTGGCGATTTCGGCGGTGACGGTGCCCGCGCGCGGGCTGGGCATGAGGCCCCGCGGGCCGAGCACCTTCCCGAGCGGTCCGACGAGCCCCATCATGTCGGGGGCCGCGATGCACACGTCGAAGTCGGTCCACCCTTCCTTGATCTTCTTGGCGAGCTCGTCAGCCCCCACCTCTTCGGCCCCTGCCGCACGGGCGTCGTCGGCCAGCCCGCCCTTGGCGAACACGACGACGCGCTTCGACTTCCCGATGCCGTGAGGCAAGACGAGCGAGCCACGGACGATCTGGTCGGCCTGCTTCGGGTCGATCCCCAGTCGCATGTGGATCTCGACAGTCTGGTCGAATTTGGTGGGGGGAAAGCTCTTCAGGATGGCCACGGCCTCGGGAAGGGGCAACGGAGCTTCCGACTGGGGCTTCTTGGCGAGCATGGCCCGCATGCGCTTGGAGATCGACACGGCTGATGTCCTCGGCTGAGAAACAGATGTGATGGAAAAAGGAGGCGGCGGCACAACGGAATCAGGAACAGCGGTCCGGGGCACGATCGATCTGCGGTTCATGCCCGCAGACCGGGGCTCCGGCCACTGCAGGTCAACCCTCGACGGTGATGCCCATGCTCCGGGCGGTACCCTCGATCATTCGCCGGGCATGGTCGCCGTCACGGGCGTTGAGGTCGGCGGTTTTGAGGCGGACGATCTCGTCGACCTGGGCTTTGGTGACCTTGCCCACCTTGTCCTTGTTGGGGACGCCAGAACCCTTGGCAAGACCGGCGGCTTTCTTGAGCAGGGCGGCCGCTGGGGGGCTCTTGGTGTAGAACTCGAACGAGCGGTCGTTGTAGACGGTGACCACGACCGGGATCGCCATGCCGGCTGCTTCACGTGTCCGGTCGTTGAACTGTTGGACGAACTGGCCGAGGTTGATGCCGTAGCGCCCCAGCGACGTTCCCACCGGAGGAGCGGGGGTCGCCTGACCGCCCGGAATTTGGAACTTGGCCTGTCCAACCACCTGCTTCGCCATGATCCCTGCCTCGGGTTCTGCTGATTGAAATCGTGCTGACTGAAGACCCGCTCGCCCAACGCCACCGTCATCCCGCGACCATCGCGAAAACGATCAGCCGGTGTGGTCCGGGCCGCTGTTGTGTGCGTTGCTGTTGTTCGCGTGATCGTCGTTCGGGCCGTCGTTGTGGCCCGCTGACGTTGGCCCCCAAGTCGGAAATGCTGCGTTTCAGACGTTTTCGATCTGCCAATACTCGATGTCCACGGGTGTCGAACGGCCGAAGATGCTCAGCATGACGGTCACCCGTCCGTTGGCCTCGTCGATCTGCTCGACCTCTCCCTCGAAGTTCTCGAAGGTACCCTCGGTGATTTTCACCCGATCGCCCTTCTTGAAATTGATCCGCAGCCGCGGCGTCTCGTCGGTCTTCGCCTCGGTCTTGTTGAGGAGTTTGGCGACGTCCTGCGGCAGCATCGGGCTCGGTCGACCGGCCGACCCCGTGAAATCACCGATGCCCCCGGTTTCACGCACGACATACCACGTCTCGTCGTTGAGCACCATGTTCACGAGGATGTACCCCGGATAGAGCTTCCGCGAGACGATCTTCTTCTTTCCGGCTTTGAATTCGGTGACCTGCTCCTTCGGCACGATCACGTCACCGAAGAAGCGGTCGAGCCCCTGCATCCGCACCCGCCTTAACAGCGCGTCACGGATGGAGTCTTCGCGATTGCTCTGCACCTTGAGGATGTACCAGTGCTTGTCGGGCACCGTCGCAGCCGACTCGTCGGTGGCATGCGCGACTGGCGCGGCGTCCTCGCTGCCCGCGAAGGGATCGGCGATTTCTGCGGGGCCGTCATCGTCGTCCTCGGCGTCAACCGGCGCGGAGCCGGGGGTGACCGTGGACGGCGGGAGATGGGAATGGGGAAGTTCGTCGTCGTGCATGGAAGCCGGGCCTGGCAACGCCTGATCGGGATGTCGTTCCGGAAAGGGTAATCGCGCCGTCAACGGGGTGCTGGGGGCGGGAACGGTTTCGCTTCGGAGGAAGTGTTGGTCTCGACGGTCGACTGCCACCCCGGATGGCGAACCCACGTCGACCGGCCGGTGGTCAGTCGACGCCGTGTCAGGCGAATCCCTGGAGCGCTTGCAGCAGAACCCGCCAGAACAGGTCGTACAGGAACAAAATGGCCGAGAGGGCGAAGATCAAGAAGATGATCACCGCGGAACTCCGGGCCACCTCACCTGCAGTGGGCCAGGATACCTTGGTCATCTCCGTTTCCACGGCGATGAGGAAATCGGCGAAACGGGGCACGTTGACGAGGCGGTAGACGAGCCAGGTGCCGGCGGCCATCAGGACCAGGGGGAGCAGGAACCGCACGAGCCCGAAATCGGTCGCGGTTGACTGGCTCCCGAGAGCCGTCGACAGCGAACCGGAAAGCGACGCTGCACCTCCGAACCACGCCGCGAGAGTCTGCGACAAGCGCCACACCCCCAAGGCCAGCGTCGCCACCAGGGCCGCGAACGTCGCCTGCCGGGCAATGCGCCCCTGATGCCGTTTGTAGATCGACGCGGAGAGGAATTCCCTCCAGATTGCGCCGTCCGTCGTGGTGCTGTCTTGTGTCCCTGCCATGCGTTCCTCGTCTTGCGGGCCGATCCCTCGTGATCCGCACCCACCGGTCTCCACCGACCATCCGCTCCACACCGACGCCGCCGGGCGCCGTATCGACCACGAACATCGACCACGAACGCCGCCACCGGGCACCCGACCGGCGGACGCCCCGGTCACACCGGCACGCGGAGCGAACCACGAACTCCACCGACGTCGGCCGGACGACACACAGCAGGGGCGGCGGGGATCGAACTCGCAACCTCTGGTTTTGGAGACCAGCGCTCTGCCAGTTGAGCTACGCCCCTGTGGTCCGCGATCCCCCGAAGGGGCCCGGAACCGCACGGTGTCGACCCGCGCCTCCGTCAGTCGAGGATCTTGGTCACGACGCCTGACCCGACCGTCTTCCCGCCTTCACGGATGGCGAACCGAACGCCGTCGTCCATCGCGATCGGCACCATCAACTCGACCTCCATCTTGACGTTGTCGCCGGGTGACACCATCTCGACACCGCCGAGCGGCTTCGTCGAGCCGGTCACGTCGGTGGTCCGGAAGTAGAACTGCGGCCGGTAGTTGGCGAAAAACGGCGTGTGCCGACCGCCCTCCTCCTTGGAGAGCACGTACACCTCGCACTCGAACTTCTTGTGGGGCTTGATCGACCCCGGCTTGGCGAGGACCTGCCCGCGCTCGATGCCGTCACGGGTCACACCCCGGAGCAGGCAGCCGACGTTGTCGCCGGCCTGTCCGCTGTCGAGCACCTTTTTGAACATTTCGACGCCGGTGACGGTCGTCTTCTCCGACTTGTCCTTGAGGCCGACGATCTCGACTTCGTCGCCGACCTTGACGAGGCCCCGCTCGATACGGCCGGTGGCGACGGTGCCACGACCTTCGATCGAAAACACGTCCTCGATCGCCATCAGGAAGGGCTTGTCGAGCTCGCGGACGGGCTCGGGGATGTAGGCGTCGACCGCATCGAGCAGGTCGCCGATGCACTTGTTCTTCGCCGGATCGGCCGGGCTGTCGTAGGCCGGCTTGCCGGCGCCACGGATGATCGGCACGTCATCGCCGGGAAAGCCGTACTTGGTGAGCAGTTCCCGGATCTCCATCTCGACCAGATCGAGCAGCTCGGCGTCGTCGACCAGGTCGACCTTGTTGAGGAACACCACCAGCGCCGGCACGCCGACCTGGCGGGCCAGGAGGATGTGCTCACGCGTCTGGGGCATTGGCCCGTCGGCCGCGCTGACCACCAGGATGGCGCCGTCCATCTGGGCGGCACCGGTGATCATGTTCTTGATGAAGTCGGCGTGCCCGGGGCAGTCGATGTGAGCGTAGTGACGATTGGCGGTTTCATATTCGACGTGGCTCACCGCGATCGTCACGGTCTTCGTTTCGTCGCGGACGGTGCCGCCCTTGGCGATGTCGGCGTAGCTCTTGGCGACCGCGAGGTTCTTGGCGGCCTGCACCGCGACCAACGCGCCGGTCAGCGTGGTCTTGCCATGATCGATGTGCCCGATCGTCCCGACATTGACGTGGGGCTTGCTCCGCGTGAACGTGTCCTTTGCCATGCTTCTCCTCGACGTTCCTCTCTGAAGGTCACCGGCGGCATCGCGGCCCCGGTCGACGGCTCGAATGCCCCCGTCCAACCGGAAACGCCCGGTCGCGACGCGAGGCTGTGGGTCTGGATGATGTGTTGAACGATAGTTGCCCGGTGGGCGCGATCTGGCTGCGGTTGTCGACGGTCGACGGTCGTGTCGGTGATGGTATGAGCGGTCTGGTCTGGGCTGTCTGGTGTGGTCTGGTCTGGTCTGGTCCGGCTTCATGCCGTTTTTGGGGCCCGGCGCTGCCCGTGACGGTCACGTGCCGCTGACGGACACCGACCGCCGCGATCGCGGGAAGCTGCTGATGGGACTTGAACCCATGACCTCGTCCTTACCAAGGACGCGCTCTACCAACTGAGCTACAGCAGCGGGTGATGCGGAAATCGAGGCCCTGCGATCAGGAGGCCCGACGGGACGTGGCACTGTGACTTGGTCGCTCCATGGGTGGCTGACGGCGGGGATTTGTGAGGTCACCGGGGATGGCGGCGAACCGCGCTGTCGCAGGTTGCGTCGGTGACTGCGGCAAGGTCGACATGGCGCTGCGTGGGTGCTGGACCTGTGCTGGTGCCGGACGCGGCGAGGCGAGTTCGGGTCGAAACGACGGATCGTGGCGGAGCATGAGAGTGGTGAGAACCGCGGTCAGCGTGTCAGTCGCCCGAGGGACGAAGCGGGTGAAGGGAATCGAACCCTCGTCTTTAGCTTGGAAGGCTATTGCTCTACCATTGAGCTACACCCGCGGTTTGGACCACATCGGGCTCGACTCGGGATCGCTCGACTCGGGGGATCAGTGGCCTCGGGATCAGCGACGCGTCGGGATCAGGGAATACATCGCACCTCAACCAAATCGAATCTCAACCAAATCGAATCTCAACCAAATCGAATGCAGTGCACGGCTGGGGTCACACGGCTGGGGTCACACGGCCAGGAAAATGGGGAGTGCAGGATTCGAACCTGCGAAGGAAAAATCCATCAGATTTACAGTCTGACCCCTTTGACCGCTCGGGAAACTCCCCGTGCCCGAAGAACCATGGCTCGAATCATTTCGCAAACCTGACCGCCGTCATCCGCCATCCTTCCGCTTGCCTGCGGTCGCGGCCGTCGCCCTCGCTGACCCGCACCTGCCGCCCTCTCTGAGAGGCACCTGCAACCGACTGCTCAGCGCGCCCTGCTGCTGGCGTCACCGCCACCAGGTCCAGCCCAGGCATTTGCCACGTTTTGGGTCACCGCACCGTCGCGCCGGGGCGACGAACCGAACCGCATTACCGACCTCGCCGGCAATCCACCGATCTCGCCGGCAATCGACGTCTTCACGCCGTTGCGAGGGAACCGAACCGAGCCTTTCCGTTCGCCGGCACGCAGTGAGCTAGCGGCGGGAGTTGAACCCGCAACCTGCTGATTACAAATCAGCTGCTCTGCCAGTTGAGCTACGCTAGCGACCCGGACGCCGCCGAAACGGTCAGACCGTGGAAACCCTCCAGTGTACGGATTCAGATTCCACGTGCAAGCCGCTCTTCCGTCATCGACGACCCCCTGTCGGGGTGGTGAGGGCTGGGTTTTCACTCCGGTTTTTCGGAGAAAAACAGTTCGACCATTGAGAAATCGTCTGCAAAGTCGTCGCGACCGGAAACCTCCACGACCTGCTGCAGGAGCGAGTCGAGTCGACGATCGGGTGGTGTCGCCGGGCTGTTCATGAAGCGGAGGAAGGCGTCGAATCCCCACATGGCCCCGTCGGGCCGGCTCACCTCGAACGCCCCGTCGCTGTAGAGGTACAGACGCGAACCCGGCACGACGGTGGCTTCGCGGGATCCGAAGTCGAGTGCATCGACGGCCCCGATCAGCGGGCCATCCGACCCCAACAGCACCCACGGCGGGCTCCCCGCGCTGCCACGGGGGGGGAGCAGGAGGGCCGGAGGGTGCCCCCCACCGGCCCACGTCAGCGTGCCCGCAGCCGCGTCGAGGATCCCGTACCAGATGGTGAAAAACATGTCGTTTTGCCGTTCCATCGGAAAGGCGCGGTTGAGCGCCGCCAACACCCGGCCCGGGTCGCGGAAATCGGTGTGGGGCAGCGCCTCGGTGCGGAGGGTGGTGAGCACCGACACGCTCAACAGCGCCGCTCCCACCCCGTGCCCGCACACGTCGAGGAGGTAGATCGCGGTCCTGTCGGCATCGATGGCATGGAAACCGAAGGCATCGCCGCCGAGGTCGGCCGACGGGCAGAACCTCCAGTCAATGGCCACGCGGCCGAGCCGCTGCGGGGGCGGGAGCAGGGAGCGCACGTAGCGGGCCGCGCTCGCCAGATCGTTGGCGAGCGCCTCGCGGCTGGCGCGCAGGGCCTCGAAAGCGTGGTTCCGTTCCTGGAGCGCGATGTAGCCGCGCGAGTGGTGCCGGACCCGGGCGAGTAGTTCGAGACGGTCGGGCAGTTTCACGATGTAGTCGTTGGCCCCGCGCTGGAACGCCTCTGCTTTGACGGCGGGATCCTCCTTGGTGGACAGCACGATGATCGGCACGTCATGGAAGCGCTCGTCGGCCCGGAACTGCCGCACCAGTTCCAGCCCGTCGACGTCGGGCATCACCAGATCGAGGAGGATCACGGTGGGGGCCACGGCGGCAGCCGCCTGGAGCGCCGTCGGCGATTCGCGGCAGTAGTGGTAGTCGATTTCGTCTTCACCGAGGAGCATGCGGCGGACCGCTTCGCCGATGATCGGCTGATCATCGACGAGGAGGACGGAGGGCCGGCGCGCGGCGGCCACGGGAGCAATTGGGGCGGGGAGCTGGGGCACGGGCCGGTCACCAGGGGGCCGGGAAGAGGAGGCGGAACGGCGCCGGTGCCATCCGGCCCGGGGCGGCCCCCACTGCCGACCGAGTCTAGCAGCCCCGCGAAGGCGACGGCCGTCCGGTGCGACCGCTATCATCGCGGCCATACGGCGGAGGTTCCGGTGCTCCTCCGTGTCGCCCGAGGCCGCGCTGCCCGAGGTAGGAAGAACCGCCGGAGACGTGCCGAGGCCCGCGATGACCGAACCCAAGTCCGCCCGTCGTGCTCCCGCGGCCGCGAACGACCACGCCGACGCCGGTCCTGGCATCGAGGGGCTCGGGGTGTTCTACCTGGGACGCAGCCTCGACACCGAAACGGGGCGGCCCGGCCCGCCCCTGCTCGTGGATGCGCGCCGGTTCACCACCCACGCCGTCTGCGTGGGCATGACCGGCAGCGGCAAGACCGGGTTGCTCGTCGGCCTCGTCGAGGAGGCGGCGATCGACGGCATCCCCACGCTCATCGTCGACCCCAAGGGCGACCTCGCCAACATCCTCCTCACCTTCCCCGATCTCGCTCCCGAGTCGTTCCGGCCCTGGTTGGAAGAGGACGCCGCGCGGAGGGACGGGATCACGATGGACGAGCTCGCCGCGCGCACGGCCCGCCGGTGGCGCGAGGGGCTCGAGTCGAGCGGCCAGTCGGTGGAGCGGATCGGCCGCCTCCGGGCCGCCGTGGACATGGCGGTCTACACCCCCGGGAGTCGGAGCGGCCGCCCCCTGGCGCTGCTCCAGAGCCTCGATCCGCCCGAGGGGGACGACGATCCGGAATCGCGCCGTGACCGGATCGACTCCCTCGTGTCCGCGATCCTCGCCCTCGCCGGCATCGACGCGGAGCCGGGTCGGAGCCGGGAGCACGTCCTCCTGGCGTCGATCGTCGACGCCCTGTGGCGCAGCGGCCAGCGCATCGA
The DNA here is from genome assembly GCA_009924545.1 of Planctomycetia bacterium. Taxonomy (GTDB): domain Bacteria; phylum Planctomycetota; class Planctomycetia; order Pirellulales; family UBA1268; genus F1-20-MAGs016. The sequence continues at coordinate 31,540 of RFRL01000009.1, forward strand.
CTTCGCCACCCTCGTCCGCGCGATCCCGGCCCCGCCCCTGGAGCGGGTCGGATTCCTCGACCTGGAAAACTTCTATCCCGCCGGAGAGCGGTTCCAGCTCGCCTCGCGGCTCAACACGGTGGCCGCGGCGCCGGGGTTCGAGGCCTGGCTCCAGGGGGAGCCGCTCGACGTCGACAGGCTGTTGTGGACGCCCGCGGGGCGACCGCGGGTGAGCGTGATCTCGATCGCCCACCTCTCCGACATGCAGCGCATGGCCTTCGTCACCCTCCTCACCGGTCAGGTCGTGTCGTGGATGCGGGCCCAGGGGGGAACGTCGTCGCTCAAGGCGTTGTTCCTCATGGACGAGGTCTTCGGCTACATGCCCCCCACCGCCAACCCGCCGAGCAAGGGGCCGCTGCTGACGCTCCTCAAACAGGCCCGCGCCTTCGGCCTGGGGGTCGTGCTCGCGACGCAAAACCCCGTGGATCTCGATTACAAGGGGTTGTCGAACGCCGGCACCTGGTTCCTCGGCCGTCTCCAGACCGCGCGTGACAAGGCCCGGGTCCTCGACGGTCTGGAGGGAGCCGCCAGTTCAGCCGGTCGGGGGTTCGACCGGGGGCGCCTCGACCGCCTCCTCTCGGGGCTCGAGCAGCGGATGTTCCTCATGCACAGCGTCCACGAGGAAGCGGAGACGGTGTTCCAGACACGCTGGACCCTCTCCTACCTGCGTGGGCCCCTCCTCCGCGAAGAGATCCGCCGGCTCACGGCTTCGGCGCCGGGGATCGTGGCACCGGGGATCGGCCGGGCGCCGCTGGAACGCCCCCTGGTGGAGCCCGTCGAAGCCGAGATGGATCGCAGCGGGGGGCTGGCCCTCGGGGCAGGGCGGCCGCTCCTCCCGCCCGGGGTCCGCGAGGTGTTTCTGGCGCCGCGATCGGGTGCCCCGCTCACGCCCGATGGCCTGCTGCGGTATCAGCCCACCATCCTCGGACGGGCGCGCGTCCGGTACGCCAAGGCGAGTGCGCGGATCGAGGTCGACCGGGAGTTGATCTGCATCGCGCCGGCGACTGACCAGCTCGGCGAGGCGGCATGGGACCAGGGGGAGGTGTTGCCGGAAGCGCCGCAGGTGGAGATGGGCCCCCCGCCCGGCCACGTTCGCCCCGTTGCCCGCCTCCCTGGCCGGTCCGCGCGGCTATGGCACGCTGGCGACGTCGCTCAAGGCGCACCTCGGTCGGACGTCGCGGATCACGGTGTGGCGTGCCCCAACGCTCGACGCCGTGTCTCGGCCCGGGGAGACGGAGGCGGAGTTCCGCGTTCGTATCGCCCAGCAGGCGCGGGAGTGGCGCGACGGCGAGCTCGACCGCGTGCGGGCACGCTACGCCACCCGTCTGGCGAGTCTCGATGACAAGATCGCCCGTGCCCGCCAGAAGGTCGAGCGGGAGAAAGCGGAGGCCAAGAACCAGTCGATGCAGACCTACGTGTCGATCGGCACGGCGGTCCTGTCGGCGATCCTCGGCCGCAAGGTGGCCAGTTCCACCAACGTCGGTCGGGCCGCGACGTCGATGCGGTCTGCCAGCCGCGCCGCCCGGCAGCAGGCCGACGTGGCCCACGCCGAGGAGAGCCTGGGCAGCCTCGAGGAGAAGCGGCAGGCACTGGCCGACGAGATCGACGCCGCCTTGGTCGAGGTGCGGGGGGAGGCGAGTCCGGAGCGGATGCGCCTGGAGCCGATCGAGATCCCCGCCCGGAAGACCGACATCGCCGTCGATGAGGTGGTGCTGGCCTGGGTGCCGGCCGTCGTCACCCCGCCGCGACAGCGGTTCGGAAACGCGTGGTGACCACCGTGACCAAGCCTGCCCCCGATCGTGACGGACCGACCACCGTGCTTCCCGGGACCACCGATCGCGACATCGTGCTGGTCGACTGTCCCGACGAGGTCGGCCTCATCCACCGCATCACCGGAGTGCTCCGGGACCGCGGACTCAACATCGAGAACAACCAGGAATTCGTCGACACCGCCACCGGTCATTTCTTCTTCCGCGCCGAGGTGGCCGTCGGTGTGGCACCCGTGGTGGGGGCCGGGCTCACCACCGATCTGGCGGAGGTGCTGCCGGCAGGCGTCCGGGTCCGCGTGACCCGCGCCGGCGTGCGGCCGATCGTCCTCCTGGCGAGCCTCGAGCCGCACTGCCTGGGGGAGCTCCTCCTCCTGGCCGACTGCGGCGACCTGCCGTGCTCGATCCGCGCGGTGGTCGGCAACCACGAGCGCCTGCGGGGGCTGGTCGAGCGCTTCGGTGTGCCCTTCCACCACGTGCCCGCACCCGATCCGGCGGCCAACGCAGCGGCGCGGCTGGCCCACGAAGCGGCGATCGAGAAAGCCATCCTCCCCCATGCCCCCGACTACGTCGTGCTGGCCCGCTACATGCGCGTGCTCTCGGAGGGGTTCGTGGAGCGGTTCGCCGGTCGGATGATCAACATCCACCATTCGTTCCTCCCCGCCTTCGCCGGGGCGGCTCCCTACCGGCAGGCGTTCGCGCGGGGCGTGAAGCTGATCGGGGCGACAGCCCACTTCGTGACCCGCGATCTCGACGAGGGGCCGATCATCGCCCAGGACGTGACGCCGGTGGACCATGCGTTCACACCGGAGCGGATGGCCCGGGCCGGGCGTGACGTGGAGAAGCTCGTCCTCGCCCGCGCCGTGAAGCTGGTGCTGGAGGAACGGGTGTTCGTCCACGGTCGGCGCACGATCGTCTTCGCCTGACCGCCGGCCCCGGTCACTCATCGATACCGTACCGAGATCCTCGACGTGGCCCGGCTGCCATCACGTGGTCGAACAGCGCAGGATCGGTGCGTTCGAGCGCCATGGCGGATCTCCGGTGAGTGGATCTGACGCGGCCGCTTGCCAACGGTAGGCTGGCACCGGTTCTCCGGTCCGGGAACGCGTCGAACGCGGTGGATGACGGCGGACAGTTGGCAGCCGCTTGGCACGGGTGGTGGAGCGATGGCGACCGCACCGGGTGACGGAAACGCCGCGGGCCCGACCGACCGGGCCCGGGCGACGATGCAGGCCCGCGCGGTCCTCGTCGGCAACGCGATCGACATCGCCGCCCTCGGGGCCACGGAGCGGACCGGCGGGGCACCGTTGGTGTTGGAACTCGTCGGGTCCCTCACCGGCACCACCCTGCCCGGGATCGGCCGGGGTGTCGCCGTCCTCTACCGGGCGGGGGTGGCGGTGTTCTTCGACGTCACGCCAGCCGGCAGCGCCGACTGCCTGCTGCGGATCGCCCCGCACGTCCGCCAGCCGTTGCCCGAGGCGGAGCTGGAGACGGAGGTGCTCGACATCCGCGTCGACGGGTCGGGGAGGGAGGTCATCGAGGGCAACACCCTGCTCCTGACCGACGTGACCATGGAGAAGCTGCAGATCGTCGCCGACATCCTCGCCAAGAGCGTGTCGCTGGCGCATCACGAGCGCGACGTCGAGCGGCAGTTCGAACGGGTCGAGCCGTTCGCCGCCGATCTCGGTCGGCGGGGGCGGAGCAGCCGGGCGGGTCGGGAGTTGCTCCAGCACATCGGCGGGGCGCTGCTGGCCGAGCACCGGGTCGTCGCCGGGGCCCGCGTCGACGATGCCCCGGAACTGCTCTGGGACCACCCCGACCTGGAGCGCTTGTGGGGCCGGCTCCGCGACGAGTTCGAGATCCGGGAGCGGTCGCGGGCCCTGCACGACAAGCTGGGGCTGATCTCGCGCACCGCCGAAACCGCGCTCGATCTCCTGCAGAACACCCGGAGCCTGCGGCTGGAATGGGCCGTCGTCGGCCTGATCGTGGTCGAGATCCTGCTCACGCTTGTGCAGTGGTGGCTCGGCGGCGTTCACCTCTGATCCGTGGTCGCGGTATAACGGCTTCTGGCCGCCTCCCGGGGTCGGCGGTTCTCTTTCCCTCGAGCAGGATTTGCCATGCCCAGCCCCAGTCGTCCCCTGCCGACCACGTGGGCCCGCCGGATCGGAAGCGGCGGGCCGCCCACCCGGTCCGGCAGCGGCCGGGAGGCGTGGGCCTGCGGCCTCCGCGCCGCGTGGGTCGTCGCCGGCCTGCTCGGCGCGTGTGGCAGCTTTCCGGTGGCTGCCCAGGAAGTGGCGGTCGAGGAGTTCCGCCTCGACAACGGCATGGAATTCCTCCTCGTTCCGCGGACGGATCAGCCCAACGTGGTGAGCGCCGGGTGGGTCGCCAAGGTGGGGAGTGTCAACGAGCGCCCGGGGATCACCGGGATCAGCCATTTCTTCGAACACATGATGTTCAAGGGAACGGGCACCATCGGCACCCGCGATCCGCAGCGCGACGCCGAATACCGCCGCCGCCAGCAGGAACTCCGCGACGAGATCAACCACCTCGTCTGGACGGGGCAGTACGAGCGCTACTTCCGCGGCGAGATCGACGACCCGTGGGATCCGGCGAACGACACGCAGGCGCTGCGCGTCCTGCGCGGCAGGCTCGACGCCCTCATCAAGGCGCAGCAGGGGCGCGGTGACGACGGGGCGGAGGCGGCCACGATTGTCAAGGACGAATTCGACCAGATCTACACCAAGGCGGGTGGCAGTGGCATGAATGCCTTCACCAGTCACGACCTCACCTGCTACTTCATCACGGTCCCCGCCAACAAGTTGGAGCTGTGGGCCTGGATGGAGAGCGATCGCCTCCACGACAGCGTGTTCCGCGAGTTCTACTCGGAACGCGACGTAGTCCACGAGGAGCGACGCCTGCGGACCGACAGCACCCCGACGGGACGCTTCGAGGAGCAGTTTGACAGCATGTTCTGGGCTTCGTCCGGCTATTCCTGGCCGGTCATCGGCTGGCCCAGCGACCTCAACAGCTACACCTTCGAGCAGGCCCTCGACTACTGGAACGTCTACTACCGTCCGGGCAACCTCGTCGGCATCGTCGTGGGCGATTTCGACCCGGCGCAGGCCAAGGCGTTCATCCGCCGCTATTTCTCCCGCCTCGACCCCGGTGCGCGGAAACCGCCGCCGGTGGTCACGCTGGAGGTGGAACAGCTCGCCGAACAGCGGATGAACGCGGTCGGCGATTTCCCTCCGTCGGTGGAGATCCGCTACCACACCGTTCCCGCCGGGCATGCCGACAGCTATCCGCTCGACATGCTCGCCGAACTGCTCAACGGGCGGACCGGGCGATTGTACGGCGGCCTGGTCGAAGGGCGGGCCATCGCGGCCGATGCCAGCACCCAGTCCGACACGAGGAAATACGCCGGCCTGTTCGCGTTCGAGGCGCAGACCCGCGACAGAGCCACCCCCGAGCAACTCGAAGCGGCGTGGTACGAGGAGCTGGCGCGCCTCCAGACGGAGGAGGTCCCGCAGCGCGAATTGCGCAAGGTGAAGAACCGCGTCGCCGCCGGCAACTACCGCCGCCTGGAGAACAACATGGCGCTGTTGGTGCAGTTGGCGTTCGCCGAGGCCACGCTCGACTGGCGGGAGATCAACGACGGGCCGCGCAAATACGAAGCGGTGACGGCCGCCGATATCCGCCGTGTCGCCAACACCTACTTTTCCCCCACCAACCGCAGTGTGGCGGTCTTCCGCCGTCAGGAGGCGCCGTGAGTCGTCCTGCTCCAGTGCCCCGTCACCTTCGGCACCACCCTCCCCGGATGACCAGCGTCATGCCCAGCTCCGCCGTCCGTCGCCTGATCGGCCTCGTTGCCTGCACGGCCCTGGTCGGGCCCCTGGCGGCGACGGATCCTCCGGCGGCCGTTGGGGCCCAGACGCCGGAGGCCGCGCTCCCCCCGCGCCCCGAGACGATCGAGTTCGCACCACTGGAGTTCCGGCCGCCGGAGGCGGCGCGTTTCCGGCGCACCCTGCCCGACGGCACGGTGGTGTATGCCGCCCCGAGCCACGAATTTCCCCTCATCACGCTGTCGATCACGTTCAAGGGGGGAGCAGCGCTCGATCCCCCCGACGTGCCGGGGCTCGTGGCCGCCACGGTGCGCTTGATGCGAGAAGGGGGGACGACGTCGTCCCC
>RFRL01000081.1 GCA_009924545.1 Planctomycetia bacterium
GCCGTGGCCGTCGGCCCACGAGTCGCCCGCCGCGCCCGCGGCACCCCACTGGGCGTTCTTCCCACGGCAGCCCGCCGCTGAACCAACCGCAGCCAACTCCGCCAGGGCGATCGACGGCTTCGTCGATGCCAGGCTGCACGCCGCCGGCCTGAGCCGGTCGCCGTCCGCCGACGGGCGGACGCTCATCCGCCGCGCGTCGTTCGCCCTTCTCGGCCTGCCCCCCACGGCCGCGGAGGTGGCGGCGTTCGTCGCCGACGAGCGGCCCGATGCCTGGGAGCGGCTCGTCGACGAGCTGCTCGCCTCCCCACGGTATGGCGAACACCTCGGACGGCTGTGGCTCGACGTGGCGCGCTACGCCGACACCAAGGGCTACGTCTACGACCGCGAGGAGCGGTTCTTCGTCCACGCCCCGGCCTACCGCGACTGGGTCATCGACGCCTTCAACGCCGACCTGCCCTACGACCGCTTCGTGACGCTGCAACTGGCGGCCGACCAGGTCGTGCCGGCGGGCAGCCGCGATCTCGCCGCCCTCGGCTTCCTCACCACCGGCCGGCGCTTCCTCGGGGTGACCCCCGACATCATCGACGACCGCATCGACGTGGTCACCCGCGGCCTGCTCGGCCTCACCGTCTCCTGCGCCCGCTGCCACGACCACAAGTACGACCCGGTCCCGACCGCCGACTACTACGCCCTGTACGGCGTGTTCGCCAGCAGCGTCGATCGGCTCGTGCCCCTCCCCGTGCGCGACGACCAGCCAGCCGCCGCCCCCGGCTGGACGGCGGAACTGGAACGGCGGCGCCGGGCGCTCGCCGACGGGTCGCTGCGCCTCCGGAGTGCGGCCGAGACCCGGGCCCGTGAACGGATCGCCGACTACCTGTTCGCCCAGCGGCACCTCGACCGCTACCCGGAGCTGGGCTTCGACCAGATCATCGCCACCGCCGATCTGGTGCCGGCGGTCGTGCGCCGCTGGCAGGGGTTCCTCGGCCGGCCGGGGCTGGACCGCGATCCGGTGTGGGCGCCCCTGGTGGCGCTCCTGCCCCTGGCCGACGAGGGGTTCGCCGTCGAGGCGCCGGGGGTGCTCGCTGCGGTCCGGGCCGGCGTCACGGACCTCAATCCGCTGGTGGCCGAGGCCTTCGCCACGCCGCCGCACGACGGCCGCGACGTCGCCGACCGCTACGGCCGCCTGTTCGCCGCCGTGGCCGCGCGCTGGCAGGCGGCCCGCGACGGTGCCACGGCCGCCGGGTCGCCGCAGCCCGCGGCGCTCGACGATGCCGCCGCCGAGGCGCTGCGCCGGGCGCTCGAGGGTCCAGGCTCACCGACGACGATCCCCGACGAGCCGATCGCCGCCATCGAGACGCTCCTCCCCAGCGACGCCGTCAACGAACTGTGGAAGCTCTCCAACGAGGTGGAGCGCTGGCTGTTGCCGGCACCGCAAGCGCCCCCCCATGCCCTGGCCTGTCACGACCGCCCCCTGCCGGTCGATGCCCCGTTGCTGCGGCGCGGCAATCCCGCCCTCAAGGGACCGCCGGTGCCCCGGCACTTCCTCACCCTCCTTGCCGGCGCCGAGGCGCCGCCGTTCACCGACGGCAGCGGGCGGCTGGAGATGGCGGCCGGGATCGTCGCCCCCGACAACCCGCTCACCGCGCGGGTGTGGGCCAACCGGCTGTGGATGCACGTCACCGGCGCCGGCCTCGTCGACACCCCCAGCGACTTCGGCACGCGCGCGGCCCCCCCCGCGCATCCCGAGCTCCTCGACTGGCTCGCCGAGGCGCTCGTCGCCGACGGCTGGAGCACGAAGCGCCTGCTGCGGCGGATCCTCCTCTCGGAGACGTTCCGGCAGTCGTCGGCCGTCGCCGCCGGCAGCGCCGGGCCGACCATCGACCCGGCCAACAGGCTGCTGTGGCGGATGCACACCCGGCGGCTCTCCGTCGAGCAGTTCCGCGACACTTGGTTGGCCCTCGCGGGCGAGCTGCGCTTCTCGGGGAGCGGGCGCCCGGCCGAGCCCTTCGCCGCCACGGGCCCGTTCCGCCGCACGATCCACTGCCTCGTCGACCGGCAGTACCTGGCGGCGCCCCTCCGCGTGTTCGACATGGCCAACCCCGACCTCCACACCCCGGCCCGTCCCGAGACGACCGTGCCGCAGCAGGCCCTCTTCGCCCTCAATCACCCCTTCGTCGCCGGCCGGGCGCGGGCCCTCGCGGCGCGCGTGTTCTGCACCGACGGCCCACCGGAGGAAGGGCTCACGGCGCTGTGGCAACTCGTGCTGCAGCGGGCCCCGACGGCGGCGGAGCGGGAGGCGGCCAGCGCCTTCCTCGACGCCGCGCGCCGCGCCGGCCAGGGACCGGGGGAGCTTACGCCCGACGAACAGCTCGCTCAGGTGCTGCTGGTCTCCAATGAGTTGATGTTCGTCGAGTGACCGTGAACCCCACCGGTGTCCAGGTGATGCCCATGCCACCCCTTCCCCCCCTCTCGCGCCGCGAGCTCCTCGCCCGGGGCGGCTGTGGTCTGGGCCTCGTCGGACTCGCCGGGTTACTGGCCGATGCCGGCGAACTGTCCACCCCGCCGGCCACCGACCCGCTGGCCGTGAAGCCTCCGCATTTCGCGCCACGGGCCCGGCGGCTGGTGCACGTGTTCCTCAACGGCGGCCCCTCGCACGTCGACACGCTCGACCCCAAGCCGGCCCTGGCCCGGTATGCCGGGCAGCCGTTGCCCCTGTCGCTGACCACCGAGCGGAAGACCGGCACGGCGCTCCCCTCCCCGTTCGCCTTCCAAAGGCACGGCGCCAGCGGCCTCGAACTCAGCGAGCTGTTCGCCCGCACCGCCATCCACGCCGACCGGATCGCGGTCATCCGTTCGATGTTCGCCCACGTGCCCAATCACGAGCCGTCGCTGATGCTGATGAACTGCGGCGACTCGGTGCAACCGCGGCCGAGCGTGGGCTCGTGGCTGCTCTACGGGCTCGGTTCCGAGAACCGCAACCTCCCCGGCTTCATCGCCATGTGCCCCGGCGGCCTGCCCGTGAAGGGCCCCGACAACTGGCAGGCGGGGTTCCTCCCGGGATCGCTCCAGGGGACGGCGCTCGACTCGCGGCACACCGCCGTCGAGAAACTCATCGAGAACATCCACAGCCCGCACGCCGGACCGGCGCAGCAGCGGCGCCAGCTCGACCTCCTTGCGCGCCTGGAAGCGGCGCGCGGCGCCGCCGATCCCCGGCTCGAGGCCCGGATCGGCTCGTTCGAACTGGCCTTCCGCATGCAGACCGAGGCGGCCGAGGCCTTCGATCTCGCCGGCGAGACGCGCGAGACGCGCGAGCTCTACGGCGACACGGTCCATGGCCGGCAATTGCTCGTGGCGCGGCGCCTCCTCGAACGGGGTGTCCGCGCGGTGCAGGTGTGGCACGGCGCCGGGCAACCGTGGGACAACCACGAGCAGATCGAACCCAACCTGCGCCGCCTGTGTGGCGAGCTCGACGGCCCGCTGTCGGCCTTCCTCACCGACCTTGGTCGCCGCGGCCTCCTCGACGACACCCTCGTGCTCGTGGGGGGCGAATTCGGCCGCACTCCGGCGGTGGAGCTGGGGGGCGACGGCGCCGCCAAGGCGGGCCGCGACCACAATCACTACGGGTTCTCGGTGTTCCTCGCCGGCGGTGGGATCCGCGGCGGCACGGTCCACGGGGCGACCGACGATTTCGGCTTCCGCGCCGCCGTCGATCCGGTGAGCGTCCACGACCTGCACGCCACGATCCTCCACCTCCTCGGCCTCGACCACAAGCGGCTCACCTACCGCTACGCGGGGCGCGACTTCCGCCTCACCGACGTCCATGGCCGGGTCCTCCAGCCGCTCCTGGCGTGAGCGACGGTCGCGGCCGGTGCCGGCACTTTCCTCCGCGTTCCGGCATCACGGTCGATCCGACGGCGACCGCGACGGGCACGTTCCAGACCACCTGAGCGCGCCGGGGGGTGCGCGGCCGGTGCCGCGCCCCTCGGCTGGCCGGCGGGATCAGGATCCTGGCACCGTGGTCAGCCCCGCCACCGGCACCGGCACCAGCGGCGGCCGCACGTCGTCGGGGGCCCAACCGAAGACCACGCCGGTGCAAGTGCCGCACACGCGCCCCTGGCACGGCCCCATCCCCACACGAGTGAGGAGCTTCGCCTCGCGCCAGTCGGTGAAGCCGCGGAGGCGACCGGCCACGACATCCTCGCAGCGGCAGACGATCGTGTCGTCGTCGGCCAGACGGGCAAGCCGCGGGTCGAGGGTGAAGGTTTTTTCGAGCTGCGCGGCGAAGGCCCGGGCCCGGCGCACCTGGGCCCTCAGTGTGGCATCACCACCGGCAAGGCCGGCGGCGCGGAGCCCGGCCAATCGCCCTTCAACGAGGCTCTTCTCCACCCCGCCGACCCCGGTGCATTCGCCTACCGCGAAGACGCCCGCCACGCTCGTTCGCTGGTCCTCGTCGACCCACACACCCGCCGCGCCGATCCGGCACCCCAGGGCCCGGGCCACCTCGGTGTTGGGCACCAATCCGAAGCCACAGGCGAGGATGTCGCAGGGCAGGTCGCCTGTTTTCTCCGAACCGGCCGGGCCGCTGCTCACGCTGACGACCAGACCGCCGCCGGTGGCGCGGACGGCCGTGGGAAAACTGCCTGGGAGAAGCCGCGACCCGACCGCACGCCCCAGGCCCAACGCCTGCACGAGCTTGCCCGGGGTGGCCATGAGCCCGAGGGCGAAGCGCGCGAGCCGGCGGATGTCGGCCTGCTCGGCGATGGCGACGAGCCGGCCCCCGCGCTCCGCCACCAGGGCCCCCACCGCCAAGAGGAGCGGCCCGCTCCCCGCCACGAGCACGCGACGGCCGGCGATGTCGCAACCCTGTTTGACCAGCGCCTGGAGGCCACCCGCCCCGACCACGCCCGGGAGCGTCCAGCCGGGGAAGGGCACGAAGCGCTCGCGGGCACCCGTGGCGACGATGATCGACCGGGGCTCGAGCCAGCGCATCCCGGTGGGCCCGCGGACGAAGAGTCGTCGCGCGGGACCGACATCCACCACGGCCGTCCCCGGCGCCACCACGGCGCCCGAGGCAGCGAGCCGCGCCACCGCCCTCTCCGCCGCCGCCGGGCCCCCACCGCGCCAGATCTGACCGCCGGGCGCGGGGTTGTCGTCGATGACGAGGACCTGCCGACCGGCGCCCGCGGCGGCGGTGGCGGCGGCGATGCCCGCCGGCCCGGCGCCGACCACGAGCAGCTCCACCCGCTCCACGGGAGCGGTCGTGGCGGGGGCGGTCGCAGCCTGCTCGACAACCCTGTCAGCCATCGGTGCGCACCTCCATGCCATCGCGGACGGTGACCAGGCAGGTGCGCTCGTGGGCGCGACCGTCGACCGTGGCCCGGCATTCGAAGCAGATCCCCATCCCGCACAGTGGTCCGCGCGGTGCATCCCCCACGCTGCGCCGGATCTGCCAGGCTCCCGCGCCCGGGCGGTTGACGAGCGCGGCGGCGACCGACTGCCCGGCCGGGGCCCGCACCGGCACACCGTCGACCAAGAGGGTCACGGTGCCGGCGTCGTTCGTGGAGCGGGGGTTCATCGCACCCCTCCGGGCAGCGGGGCCGGCTGGAGACGCGCCGGGAGGAGCGCCGCCGCCGGGAGCGGTGCCTGCCGACCGAGGAGACCGGCGGCGAGCACTTCGGCGGTGGCCGGCGCCGTGGTGATCCCCAGTCCCTCGTGGCCGGTGGCCAGCCACGTTCGTGGGCTTCCGGGCCACGGGCCCACCAGGGGCAGTCCGTCGGGGGTGGCGGCGCGGAGGCCGGTCCAGGCGCGGATGATGGACGCACGCGCGAGCCCCGGGAGGTAGTCGAGGCACCGGGCCAGCATGCGCGACAGCATCGCGGCATCGATGTCGCGGCTCGTCACGTCGATCTGCCGCGACGAGCCCACGAGCAGTTGGCCGGTGGCGCGCGGCTGGACGTTGAACGCCACCGAGTCGGTGCCCACGTCGTGGGCCCGTTTGACGTAGCCGAGTTCGACCAGTTGGTGGGTGACGAACCCCGGCGCGCGGTCGGTGATCACGAGGTGCCCCTTGCGCGGCCGGACCGGCACGCCCGGCACGAGCGCCGCGGTGGCGGCACCGGTGGCCACGACCACCACATCGGCGCCGAGGCGCGTGCCATCCCCGAAACGCGTCTGTCCGTCGTCATCCACCGCGACCGCCACCTGACCGCGGCGGCACTCTGCGCCCGCCGCCAGCGCCTCCTCCATCATCCAGGCAGCCACCGGTGGGGGATAGACGACGGCGTCGCCGGGCACGAGCAAGCCGCCGGCGAGTCCGGCTCGCAGCGCCGGCTCGCGCCGGGACAACTCCGCCCCGTCGACCAGCCGGCAGGCGATCCCGGCGGCGGCGAGGCGCTGCGCCTTGGCGCCCGCCTCGGCCATTTCGTCGTCGTCGGCCGCGACCCACAGGGTGCCGGTGCGCCGGTATTCGGCACCCGCCGGCAGCACGGGCGCCAGTTCCTCCCACAGGTCGCGCCCGCGGGCGGTGAGGGCCAACTGGTCGGGCGAGTCGTCCATGACGACGACGTGGCCCATGCCCGCCGCCGTCGCCCCACCTCCGGGAAAGCGGGCCTCGCACACCGTCACCCGGCAGCCGGCGCGGGCCAAGGCACGGGCGCAGGCGGCCCCCACGATCCCGGCCCCGACGACGGTGACCACCATCCCGGCACCCGCCTCGCTGCACCGACCCCGACCATCGTCCGCCGACGGCCCACCTCGGCAGCATACAATCCGGGAACCGTTCCCCCAGGAAGCTTCCCATGCCGATCGACTGGTGCGGCGTCTACGCCGCGGCGACGACCGAGTTCCACCCCGACGAGCGGCTCGACGAGGCCGCCACGCGGCGCCACTTCGAGCAACTCATCGACGCGGGGATCGATGGCCTGGTGGTGATGGGCACGGTCGGCGAAGGGACGTCGCTCGACCCTGACGAGAAGCGCACCGTCCTCCGCCTCGGCGTTGAGGCGGCGCGCGGTCGGGTACCGGTGGTCACCGGTGTGGCAGAGTTCACCACCCGCGCCGCCTGCCGCTGGGCCGCCGAGGCCGAGGGCCTCGGGGCCGACGGGCTCATGGTCCTGCCCGCCATGGTGTACAAGCCGCGGCCGGCGGAGAACCTCGCCCACTTCCGGGCCGTTGCCCGCGCCAGCCGCCTTCCGGTGATGCTCTACAACAACCCGGTTTCCTACGGCGTCGATCTCCGGCCGGGGCAGATCGCGGCGCTATCCGACGAACCGACGATCGTCGCGGTGAAGGAATCGAGCGACGACCCGCGCCGGATCACCGACATCGCCAACCTCACCGGCGACCGCTACGTCCTCGTGTGCGGCGTCGACGACCTCGTGCTGGAGAGCATCGTGCTCGGGGCGCGGGGCTGGGTGTCGGGGCTGGTGAACGCCTTCCCGGCCGAGAACCGGCTGTTGTGGGATCTGGCCTGTGCCGGGCGTTTCGATGAGGCCCGGGCGGTCTACCGCTGGTACACCCCCCTCCTCCACCTCGACACCCGGCCCACGCTCGTGCAGTGCATCAAGCTGGCGGCGGCGGCCACCGGCCTGGGCAGCGAAACGGTGCGCGCTCCGCGCCGGCCACTCGAGGGGGCGGAGCGGGCCGAGGTGGAGGCCATCGTCCGCGCGGCGATCCGCACCCGGCCGCCGACCCGGACCGTGGCCACATGAGCGGCGCGTGCCCCGCGCTCCCGGCGCGACTACGGGTCGTCGATTCGCACACGCTCGGCGAGCCCACGCGCGTGGTGGTCGACCCGGTGGCGACGGCGTGGCTGACGGGCTCGGGCAGCGTCCACCAGCAACGCGACGCCTTCGGCCGCGACCACGACGCGATCCGCCGGGCCCTCGTCGCCGACCCGCGCGGCGTTGACGCCATGGTGGGGGTGATCCTCGTGCCCCCGGCCGATCCGCGCTGCCGGTTCGGCGCGATCTACTTCAACCGGGTCGGCTTCCTCGACATGTGCGGCCACGCCACGATCGGCCTGGCGGTGACCCTGGGCCATCTGGGGTGGATCACCCCCGGCCGCTTCGGACTGGAGACCCCGGCCGGGGTCGTGGCCGTCACCTGGCACGGCGCCGATTCGGCCTCCTTCGAGAACGTGCCCGCCCGGCGCACGGCCCGTGGCGTACACCTCCGTTGCGACGACGGCCGTGAGGTGCGCGGCGACATCGCCACCTCCGGGCTGTGGTTCTTCATCACGTCCGACCACGGCGAGACGGTGGAGCCGGCCGCGATCCCGCGCCTCGCCGCGCGCGGCTGGGCGATCCGCCGGGCGCTCGCCGCCGCCGGCCACACCGGTGATGCGGGGGCGGTGATCGACCACGTCGTCCTCCTCGGCCCACCGGCCGACCCGGGCAACGACGGCCGGAACTTCGTCCTCTGCCCCGACGGCGCCTTCGACCGCTCGCCTTGCGGCACCGGCACCAGCGCCCTGGTCGGGTGCCTCCACGAGGATGGCCGGCTGGCGGAAGGGGTGACGTGGCGGCAGGAGAGCATCCTCGGCGGCGTCTACGAAGCCGCGGTGCGGCGTGAGGCCGGGGCCATCGTCCCCACCGTCCGCGGCCGCGCCTGGATCACGGGGGAAAGCCTCCTGTCGTTCGCCGGCGACGATCCCTACCGCCTGGGTCTCCCGCCGCTGTCCCCCCAGGGGACCGTACCGTGAACCTGCCGGAGTGGTTCGTGCAGCGGGTGGCCGCGGCCCGGACCGCGCTGCTGCCCGCGAAGCGCCGGATGCTGCCGGTCGATGCCCACGGCGCCGGCGCCGCCGCTCTCATCGCCGCGCGCCTCGCCGCCCCCGGGCCGTGCATGATCAGCCGTTTCGGTTCGACGGAACTGGCCGCCCTGCTCTCGGTGTGGGACATCCGCGACCGGCGGAGCGTATGGGTCAAGCGCTGGAAAGTGCTCCTCGGCGAGATGCGCGCCACCGACCGGTGGAGCCCGCGGATCCGCCGCCACATGGCCGACTGGTCGGGCTTCTTCCCCCTCACCGACGCGGCCCTGGAGCGTTTTGCCGACCGGCTCGCCATCGACGCCCGGGAGATCGACCTCCTCGGCTCCTGGCTCCCGGAGGAGACGCGCGTCCGCCACCTCTTTCCCCACGCCAGGCTGATCCCCGGCCGCGATCTGCGCCCGGAGCTCTACGATCCCCCCTGGAGCCGCGTGCTCGCCGGCCGGCGCGTGCTCGTGGTCCATCCCTTCGCCGAGTCGATCCGCCGGCAGTTCGCCCGGCGCGAGCGGCTCTTCCCCGGCCGCGACATCCTTCCGCCTTTCGAACTCACCACGCTCGCGGCGGTGCAGTCGCTCGGTGGGGAGAGCCACGGATTCGCCGACTGGTTCGCGGCGCTCGACTGGATGTGCCGGAAGATCGACGAGACGGCCCACGACATCGTCCTCATCGGCGCCGGGGCCTACGGGCTCCCCCTGGCCGCCCACGTGAAGCGTTCCGGTGGCCGGGCGATCCATCTCGGTGGACCGGTGCAGATCATGTTCGGCATCCTCGGCGGCCGCTGGGACACCGACCCCGTGGTGCAGTCGCTGAAGAACGACGCCTGGACGCGGCCGCTGCCCGAGGAGCGGCCCCCCACCGCCGACCGCGTCGAACAGGCCTGCTACTGGTGAGCCGTCCCGCGCCCCGCGTCCCCCGTCGCTTTCCCGCGAGGATCCCATGGCCAGACCGACCGACGTGCAGGTGATCGGCACCGCCGTGTTCCTCCTCCCGGTGACGATGCGCGTGCCGCTCAAGTTCGGCGGCCAGGTGGTGGCGTGCGTGACCTGCGCGCGGGTGGCGGTGCGCGTGCGCGGTTCAGACGGCCGCACGGCCGTCGGCTGGGGGGAGACGCCGCTGGCGGTGCAGTGGGGCTGGCCTTCCCCGACGCTCTCCTACGACGTCCGCCACGACGCCATGGTGCGCCTGTGCACCGCCGCCGCCGCGGAGCTGGCCCGCTTCCCGGAGCGCGGACACGCCCTGGAGATCGGCCACGACTTCCGCGCCACCCGGCTCGACCCGCTGGCGGCGGCGGCCGGTGGGGCTGCGGTCGGCGGTCCGGTGCCGGAACTGGCCGCCCTCATCGCCATCAGCCCGCTCGATCTCGCCCTCCACGACGCCTTCGGCATCCTCCATGGCCACGACACCTTCCACACCCTCGGCGCGGAGTGGCTGTCACGCGACCTCGGCTGGTACCTCCGTGCCGAAGCGGGCGACCCGCCCGACCCGCGCTTCGCCGGCCGCCACCCCGGCGACCTGCTCACGGCCCATCCGCCGCGCGACCTGCTCGCCTGGCACCTCGTCGGCGGCCTCGATCCGCTGGAGCGCGGCGACCTGCGCGGTGACGAACCCGACGACGGCCAACCGCTGCTCCTCGCCGACTGGATCGCGCGCGACGGCCTCGAGTGCCTCAAGGTGAAGCTCCGCGGCGACGACCTGGAGTGGGACGTGGACCGGCTCCTCCGCGTCGGCCGGATCGGTTTGGCCCACGGCGTGCGGCACTTCTGCGCCGACTTCAACTGCACGGTCACCGATCCGGACCACGTGCTCGCCGCCCTCGACCGCACCGCCGCGGCGCTGCCGGAACTGGCGGCCCGCCTCCTCTACGTCGAGCAGCCCTTCCCCTCCGATCTCGCCACCCATCCGATCCCCGTCCACGCCGTCGCCGCGCGGACGCGCCTGTTCCTCGACGAGAGCGCCCACGACTGGCGCCACGTGGCGGTCGGTCACGGGCTCGGCTGGAACGGCGTCGCCCTCAAGACGTGCAAGACGTTCACCGGGGCCCTCCTCTCCCTGGCCTGGGCGCGGGCCCACGGCATGGACGTGATGGTCCAGGACCTCACCAACCCGATGCTCGCCGTGATCCCCCACCTCCGTCTGGCGGCACACGTCGGCACGCTCGCCGGCGTGGAGACCAACGGCATGCAGTTCTGCCCCCAGGCGTCCGTGCCGGAAGCGACCATCCATCCCGGGCTTTACCGCCGCCGGGGCGGGCGCGTCGACCTCTCCTCGATCGCCGGTCCCGGCTTCGGGATGCGCGTGGCGGAGATCCCGCGCACGCTGCCGGCTCCGGTGCTCGTGGCAGGGGCCATCGACCCGGCGATCTGCGCGGTGTGAGGCCGCCGGGGCGCCGCCGACTGCCGTGCCCGAGGAAGCACCGTGTTTGCGAACGCCCGTGGCGGCAGCGACCATGACGGCGATCACGGCCGTACCGCTCCCGGGCCGTTCGCGCCCTGCGCCCCGCCGTGCGCTCGCGCTCTCCGAGGCACCCCCGATGCCCCCTCCCGACACCGCGGTCCCGGGCGAATCGGCCCCGCGGCCCACGCCGCGTGAACTGGCGCTGCTCCGCCCACTGGCGCGGCAGTTCCCCAACGTCGACGCCGCCGCCGCGGAGATCGCCCGTCTGTCGGCGATCCTCACGCTACCGATGGGCACGATCCACGTGATCAGCGACGTCCACGGCGAGTACCGTAAGCTCCGCCACGTGATCAACAACGCCTCCGGCACGCTGCGCCCCCTGGTCGAGCGGCTGTTCCGCGACCGCCTCGCTCCGGAAGAGTTCCAGTCGTTCCTCACGCTCCTCTTCTATCCCGCCGAGGTCACGGAGCGCTTGCAGGCCGGGGCCAACGACCCCGAGGTGGTGCGCGCGTACGCGCGCCGGACCCTCCGCCACCTCTTCGAACTGGTCCGCGTGCTCGCCGCCCGCTACAGCTTCCGGCGGGCCCTGCGCGTGGTCCCGCCAGAATATGCCGACCTGTACACCGAGTTGCTGCACGAGCCGACGGCCGACCGCGGCCGGGAGTTCGTCGACGCGATCGTCGACCAGCTGCTCCGGCGCGGCCGGGCATTGCACCTGGTGCACGTCACCTGCCGGATGGTCCGCAACCTCGCCGTCCACGAACTGATCATCGCCGGCGATTGCTGGGATCGCGGCCCGCGCGGCGACCTGGTCGTGGAGTACCTCCGGCACCAGCCCCACGTGTCGTTGGTGTGGGGCAACCACGACGTCGCCTGGCTGGGCGCCTGCCTGGGCCACGAGGCGCTCATCTGCCACGTGCTGCGCATCTCCCTCCGGTACCGCCGCATCGGGCAGATCGACGAAGGCTACAGCATCCCCACGACGCCACTGGAGCACCTCGCCGCCACGGCCTACGCCGACGACCCGTGCACGCTGTTCCGCCCCACGGTGTCGGGCCTGCGCCCCGACGACCTCGTCGCGCGGATGCACAAGGCGGCGGCGATCATGCAGTTCAAGCTCGAAGGCGCACTCATCGCCCGCCACCCGGAATGGGGCATGGACGCCCGCCGGCTCCTCCACCGCATCGACTTCGCCGCCGGCACCGTGGCCTGCGCCGAAGGGGTGTTCCCGCTCCGCGACCCGCGCTTCCCCACGATCGATCCGGCCGATCCCTACCGCCTCACGCCCGCCGAGGAAGATTGCCTGGCGCGGATGCGCCACTCCTTCCGACAGAGCCAGAAACTGTGGGACCATGCCCGGTTCCTCGTGCGCCACGGGGCGATGGCGGTTTGCCGCAACGAGCACCTCATTTTCCACGGGTGCGTTCCCTGCGATGCGGCCGGTGAGTTCCTTCCCATGCCGGTGGCGGGGCGGCCGTACGCCGGTCGGGCCCTCTTCGACGAGATCCAGCGGACGGTGGCCCGGGCGCTCGAGGAGCGCCGGCCGGAGCAGCTCGACCTCCTCTGGTACCTGTGGAGCGGACCGCGGTCGCCGCTCTTCGGCAAGGACCGGATCACGACCTTCGAGCGCGCCTTCGTCGCCGACGAACGGACCCACCACGAGACCAAAGATCCCTATTTCAAGCTCATCCATGAGCCCTGGTTCTGCGACAAGGTGCTGGCGGAGTTCGGCCTCGATCCGGCGGAGGGGCTGATCGTCAACGGCCACGTGCCGGTGAAGATCGAGGCCGGCGAGTCGCCGCTGAAGCGGAGCGGAAAGGCGATCACGATCGACGGGGCGTTCTCCGAGGCCTACGGCGACAGGGGCTACACCCTCGTGCAGGAGGCCGACCGCACGCTCCTGGCGCTGCATCATCACTTCGATTCCATCGACGCCGCGATCCGCGACGGCGTCGACATCATCCCCACCGTCACGGTCGTCCGCGCGCGTGACCGGCCGCGCCGGATCGCCGACACCGAGGCGGGCGAGCGGTGCCGCTGCGAGATCGAACTGCTCGAGCGGCTCATCGAGCTGTACCGCACCAACGAGCTGGCACAGACCGCCGCGCCCGTCGGCTTCCATCCGTGACCCGAGCCGCCCCGGCCGCCGTCCCCTCCGGCAGCATGGCGATGTTTCCCCGGGCCGCGGGCGGGATGTAGACTTCTGCCGGTGGGATGGATCGCGGGGATGCCGCCGGCCCCCGCGACGCCGCGATGCCGTGCCCGGCGGGGCGATTCCAGGGAGACGTGGCCGATGTCCCCGACACGAGCCGTGCCCCGCCGGGGCACCCCCTGCCCAGGTCCCGTCACGCGGCGCAGCGTGGTCACCGCCGGGACTCTCGGCCTCGGCGGCCTGTCACTGGCCAACCTGCTCCGCCTCCGGGCGCAGGCGGCCCCGGCGGCGCGGGCCACGAGCGTGATCTTCGTGTGGCTGCCAGGGGGGCCCCCGCACCTTGACACCTACGACATGAAGCCGCTGGCGCCGGCGGAGATCCGCGGCGCCTTCCGGCCGATCCCCACCAACGTGCCCGGCATCGAGGTCTGCGAACTGCTTCCGCTACACGCCCGCTGCGCCGACCGCTACACGCTGATTCGCTCGGTGTGCCACGAGTTCGCCGACCACGGCGGCGGGCACAAGCGCTTCCTCACCGGCCGCCCCCCCAAGGAACCGACGGGGTTCGTCAACGACGCGCCGATGACCGGCTCCTTCGTGGCCAAGTTCCGCCCCGGGGCCACGCGCGGCCTGCCCGGCTACACGGCGCTGGTCGACGGCGGCCGGGCCCACGTCGACACGTTCAGTTTCGGGTCGGCCTACCTGGGACCTTCACACACGCCGTTCATCGTGCCCGGTGACCCGGCCGAGCCGGGCTTCACGATCCCCGGTCTGGCCCTCGACGAGCGCGCGGAACGGCGGCTCGACGACCGCGCGCGGCTGGCCACGACGCTCGACCGCCTCCGCGCCAACCTCGACGCCAGCGGCACGATGGCGGCGCGCGACGCCTTCGACGGCCAGGCGCTCGACATGCTCACCAGCACCGCCGCCCGCACGGCCTTCGACCTCGCGCGTGAACCCGACGCCGTGCGCGACCGGTATGGCCGCCATCGCTTCGGGCAGCGGGCGCTGTTGGCCCGACGGCTCATCGAGGCGGGGAGTACGTTCGTGACGGTGGTCATGGAACACCCTGGTGGCACGCAGCCGGCCAACGGCGTCTACAACTGGGACTCGCACGCGGTGAACTGCCACATCTTCGACGACGCCCGGTGGCGGTTTCCCTACTACGACCAGGCGGTGACGGCCCTGGTGGAGGACCTCTACGACCGCGGCCTCGAGCGCGAAGTGATGCTGGTCGTGACCGGCGAGTTCGGGCGGACGCCACGGCTGGAAAACCAGATCGGGACACAGACCAAGGTCCACCAGCCGGGCCGCGACCACTGGCCCGGCGCGATGTCGATGCTCGTCGCCGGTGGCGGGATGCGCACCGGTCAGGTGGTGGGATCGACCGATGCCCACGGTGCTCACCCGCGCGACCGCCCGCTGTCGCCCAATGACCTGTGGGCCACCGTCTACCGCCACCTGGGGATCGATGCGGAGTGGACAGTCACCGACCACGCCGGCCGCCCGATGCCGATCCTCCCCTTCGGCACGCCGATCGCCGAATTGCTCTGACGGGTGCGGGACCTTCTGCTGGGTGGCGCGGCGGTCGTTCCGCCGGGTTCAGGCCGCCTTCCCGGGCTTGCCCCCGCGGCCGCGCCACCAGAGCCGGGCCACGAACGCGATGGCGCCGCCCGCGAGAAGGCCCAGGGTTGCCGGCTCCGGCACCGGCGTGACGAGGTAGATCACCCCCTCGTGATCGGCGTCGATGCCGTCGCCGTTGAGCGTCACCCCGCCCGCCCCGATCGGGTCGCCGAAACGGCCGGTGTAGTTGAGGTCCGAAAGGAAGAGCCCGGCAGCGCTGGCGAGGACGCCGTTGGGATGCCCCATCGTCTGGTTGGCGATGAAGTGGAACCGCACACCAGTGGCCGGATTGACGAACACCAGCGGGTTCTCGTCGTTGGCCGTGCCCCCCTGGTTGAAGACGCCCGAGAACGGCACGAAGAAGCCCCCGGCAAAGTCGGCGGGAAACGCCTCCGGGGCCACGGCGATCTCCACCGCGCCCTCGCTTTTCTCCCCGGCGATCGGCGTGAAGGCGGCCAGCGGTAGCGTGATGCCGGCGGTCGGCCCCACGGTGGCGCCGTCGGCATAGCGGACGTACGTGCCGGCGAAGCCGAAGTCGGGCACCGTGACGCCGAGCTGCTCCGCCCCGACACGATTGAGCTCGTCAGCGGAAAACGACACGCCGGCGTTGCCTTCGGTGTCGATGCCGTTGTCCTCGAACCAGAGGTTGCCCGCCCCGTCGAACACCATGCCCGCGGCGTTGCGGAGTCCGCGGGCGATCTGTACCGGATCCGAAACCGTCAGGCTCGCGCCGTTGTCGGCGACGACCACCCGGTGGATCGAGTCGGCGGCCAACGTACGGCTTCCCCCGCCGGCGAACGTCGCCCCGCCCCCGGCGGCGATGCCGACGGTCTCGCTCGGGGAGGTGGCCGTCGAGTTCTGTTTCGCGCCGACGTTGAAATAGAGCTCCACGCCCCCGCCCGATGCCGGCCGCGCGGCGAGGGCGTAGGTGGAATGCTGGAAGCCGGACGGAAAGGAGAACGAGAGTTTTCCCGCCGCCGTGAACGCATCGGTCGGCGCCGCTCCGGTGCGCCACACCGTGACCGCCTCCCGGCCACCCTGCGAACTGAGGGCGAACACGAGATCGCCCACGCGGCGCACCGACGTCACCAACCCGGGCAGGTCGGCGACCATCGTCTGCGGCGCCCCGTCCGCCACGCCATCACCGTCGGCGTCCACCAGCCGCACCAGCGCCCCACGGGGCGAGGCGAAGATGTAGTTGTCGAGCCAGCTCGGGCCGCCTTCGCTCGTGGCGACCAGCAGCGATCCGTCGGCCAGCGTCGCCATGCTGGTGGGATACCCGAGCCCGCTGGCGAACGTGGTGACGCGGAACCGGTCCCGGTCCTCCACCCGCGCCAGTTGCGGCGCCACCGGCTCGGCGAGCGCCGGCCCGCAGCGGCTGCCACATGCAGCGGCAACGAGCGTGAGGAACTGGAGCACACGCCCCCGGAGCGCAGCCCCACCTGGAAGCACCTGGTATCCCTCGCCTTGGCGGCGTTTCCCCTCGGAGACGGCAGCGACGAATGGAGTCGCTGGACTGTGCCGAGCCGCTCCTGCCACGCTCATGCTCCGAGGTTTGGTGGGGTGGGGTCCTTGACCACTCCGCGGCGCGTGCAGATCGTCGATCACTTTGACGGGGCCCGTCAAACGGGTCGTCAGCCGGTATTCGACCGCCGAAACGGCCCGCTACACTGAGGTGGGGGGAATGTCGAGCAACGCCGCCGGATCATAAAGCTATGCACAGGTGCTTGTCGAGTCGGCAGTCGCTGGCTTGGCCCAACGGTGGCGGTCTCGTCGTCGCGGTGCTGATCTCCGTGGCAGCCGGGATACCTGCCGCGCGGGCCGAACTGACCGCCGGCACCGCCCTGATCGAGATCACGCCCCCGGCAGGCGGTGAGATCGTGGGGGGGTTCCTACCCGTACCGGTCCATGCCCGCTGCCTCGTCCTCGACGACGGCACCACCCGACTCGCGTTGGTGGTCTGCGACCTGCTCGGCATCCATCGCGCGGTGAGCGACGAGGCACGGCGGCGGATCGAGGCGCGAAGTGGCATCGCGCCCGGGGCCGTGCTCATCGCCGCCACGCACACCCACTCCGCCGGGAGCGCCCTGGGCGACCGCATCGCCGCCGCCGGCCCCCTCGATCCCTACCAGGAGCAGGTCGCCGCGGCGATCGCCACGGCGGTGGCCCGGGCCACCG
>RFRL01000082.1 GCA_009924545.1 Planctomycetia bacterium
AGATTCCGCCGAAGTTTGCCGGCCGGCCGCCGGTGCACCCTGACGTTCGGAAAGACAAGAACCTCTTCGCGAAGGAGTGGAAGGGGGCCGAGGGGCTGGGGGAGGACGTGCGCCGCTACGGCCAGTGGATGCGGGACGAGGCGGAAAAGCGGATCGGCCATCTCTACCCGAAGGTCGAGATCACGGCCGAGATGGCGAAGGAGCGGCCCGACCTAAAGCCGCTTGTTGGGCAGAAGTTGACCGTGATCGCGTGGATTTGGGCACGAACGGTGAAGAGCCCGAATCCAGCGTTCTCGCACGTCGATGTGCCCCTGACATCGACATTCATTCTCTCCACAAGAGCAGGGAAAGAAGCGTATGTGGAGGCCATATTCGAGGACGGGAACTACCGATTCGCTGTAAAGAAAGGCAAGCCCTCCAACACTCTCGCGATAGCGAGGGGCACGAAGCTTGCGAAGGCGCACTTCACATGCCTGATGTCGGGTTCACCTATCGCCTCGGAATACATAAAGAAGGAGGCGACCGACGGACGGCTTGGCGCCAAACTGATGGCGTTAGTCGCCGAGGGCAAAGGGGGCCGTATCTATCTGTCCCCAAGCCCCCGGGACGAGGCGCTTTCAAACGAAGCGCGGCCCGAATGGAAACCGGACGTCGCCTTCTTCCAACAGGCTCTCGGCTTTCGCGTGGGTAACTATGGAATGACCAAGTGGAGCGACCTATTTACGCCGCGGCAACTCGTTGCCCTAACAACGTTTGCCGATTTGGTTTCCGTCGCAGGAGAAAAAGCCGCAAGCGACGCTGCCGCTTCATGCTCCCAAGACGGGAACGCTTTGGAGCATTCGCCAGCGATTGATGCATACGCTGACGCGATCAAGGTTTACCTCGGCATCGCTGTGAGCCGCATAGCTTCTTACTGGTCAAGCAATACTAGCTACGACAATTCAAGGGAGAAACTCACATCGGTATTTGCGAGACAGGCAATCTCGATGATCTGGGATTTCATAGAAGGCAACCCCTTCTCTGAGACATCAGGCAACTTCGCCAACTCTATTGAAGCTGGCAGTAAGTCGTTGGCTCACCTGATGCCCGATCGCCAAGGTGTAGCGGACCATTGCGACGCAACGCAGCAGTCGATTACCAACGGCAAAGTCGTTTCCAGCGACCCGCCGTATTACGACAACATTGGCTACGCAGACCTGTCTGATTTTTTCTATGTCTGGCTGCGGCGATCATTGAGGACGGTGTATCCCCAGTTGTTTGCGACTGTCACTGTGCCCAAGGCTGAAGAACTTGTTGCAACACCGCACCGTCACGGCGGCAAAAAAAAGGCAGAGGCATTTTTCTTGGAGGGAATGACTCGCGCGATGAAGTGCGTGGCAACGCAGTCGCATGCGGGGTTCCCCACTACTCTCTACTATGCCTTCAAACAGTCGGACAAAGGAGGTGATGGAGACACCGCGAGCACGGGCTGGGAGACTTTCCTAGCCGCCGTTATGCGGGCTGGCTTTGCCATCACGGGTACGTGGCCGCTTAGGACGGAGATGCGAGGGCGCCCTCGCGACAGAGGGAAAAGCAACGCCCTCGCTTCGTCGATCCTTCTTGTTTGCCGGCTGCGCGATAACGACGCCGGCACCATCTCCCGTCGCCAATTCGTCCGCCTCCTAAACGAAGCCCTCCCGGACGCCCTCGCCAAGATGACAGGCGCCGACGATGGCGATCACTCGCCGGTCGCCCCCGTCGATCTCTCTCAGGCGATCATCGGCCCCGGCATGGCGATCTTCAGCCGGTACGACGCCGTCCTTGAAGCCGACGGCACGCCGATGACCGTGAAGACCGCCCTCCAACTCATCAACCGTTTTCTTGCCGAGGACGACTTCGACGGCGACACCCAGTTCTGCCTCCACTGGTTCGAGCAGCACGGGTGGGATTCAGGCAAGTTCGGTGAGGCCGACACGCTCGCCCGCGCGAAGGGAACGAGCGTGGACGGCGTGAAGGCTGCCGGCGTGATCGAGTCGGGCGGCGGTAACGTCCGGCTCCTCAAGTGGAAGGAATACCCGGCCGACTGGAATGCGTCGCTCGACACGCGGATTCCTGTCTGGGAAGCCCTCCACCAGTTGATCCGGGCCTATTCGAGCGCGCCGGAAAAGTCCTCAAGGCGTGCTCCGGCAAGGCCGAGGCCGCGCGGCAACTCGCCTACCGGCTCTACACGCTCTGCGAACGCAAAGGCTGGGCCGAGGATGCCCGCGCCTACAACGAGGTCGTCACCGGCTGGAGCGGCATCGAAAAGGCCGCCGGCACCGGCGGCGAAGATCAGAAGAGTTTGTTTGAGTAAGTGATCGCGGGGGTAGCCCCGAGGCGTGCGACCGTGCTCTCATTCGACGACCATTTCACCGATCGCCTGCCGCTGAGTCACCGACTCACGCGGACACTCTGCACGCTCCACGAGTATCGCGGCAAGGAGGCGCTTTTTCGCCAGCAGATTCCCCAGGCGCTCGAGACCCTGCGACAAAGCGCGGTCATTCAAAGCGTCGAGAGCAGCAACCGGATCGAGGGCATCGTCGCCAAGCGAGGCCGCGTCAAGGCCATCGTCCAGGACAAAAGCCGGCCTCGCGACCGGTCAGAGGCGGAAATCGCCGGCTACCGCGAAGTCCTCGACATCATCCACACCAGCCACGCCGGCATCGGACTCACGAACGGGGTCGTCAAGCAGTTCCACCGGCAGTTGTTTGCGAAGACCGACGAGGCCGGCGGCACCTGGAAGACAGCGCCAAACCTCATTCAGCGACGGCATCCCGACGGCACCCAGGAAACCCGCTTCGCCCCCCCGCCGCCGCATCTCACCGAATCGCTGATGACGGACCTGCAGACCGGTTTTCGGCAGCTGGTTGCAGGGCACGAAATCGACCCGCTGCTGGCGGTGCCGGCATACGTGCTCGATTTTCTCTGCATCCACCCGTTTCGCGACGGCAACGGCCGCATGGCGCGGCTGCTCACGCTGTTGCTCCTCTACCAGCAGGGTTACGGGGTGGGCCGGTTCATCAGCCTGGAGAAAATCATCGAGGGCTCCAAGGAGAGCTACTACGACACGCTCCATGCATCGTCTCAGGGCTGGAACGAAGGGGATCACGACCTGACGCCGTGGACGGAATACCTCCTCGGCACCATCGTGGACGCCTACCGTCGGTTCGAAAAGCGGGTCAGCGAAACCACCCGTGTGCGGGGGGCAAAGACACGGCTGATCGAGGCGGCGATCGAGGGAGCCTTTGGCGACTTCAGCGCCCAGGACATCCTCGCCCAATGCCCGGGCGCCAGCCTGGATCTCGTCCGGCGCATCCTCAAGCGTGAAAAGGCTTTAGGGAACGTAAAGAGCCTGGGAACGGGCCGTGCAGCACAGTGGCAAAAAACTAGGTAATGAAAGCTCCAAACTAGGTAATAAACGAGTACAAACTTTTCCAGACTGGACCACCTCGATGACATCCCTCCGCCCCTGGCGCGAAGTCGCGATTCCCCACTCCGACGTGCTCAAAGGCACGTTCCAGCAGGCGGAGTTCGCCGCCGACATCTCCGCCGTCCGCTCGGGCCAGGCGCCCGACATCTATAAAGACGCCGCCCTCTTCTTCGACCGCACCTACATCACCGAGGGCATGGCTCTCCTGCTCACACAGGTAGCCTGCCGGCTGGCCGGCAAGGGGGGCGAACCGGTCATTCAGCTCCAGACGGCCTTCGGCGGCGGCAAGACGCACACGCTGCTCGCCGTGCTCCATCTGGCGACCAGAGAATGCCCGCTCTCCGAGATGCCCGGCGTGGCGTCGCTGGTCGAGAAGGCGGGCCTCACGGACGTGCCGAAGGCGAGCGCGGCCGTGATCGACGGCACGGCTCACTCGCCCGGCCAGCCCTGGAAGGAAGGCCGCACGACGATCAAGACGCTCTGGGGTGAACTCGCGTGGCAACTCGGGCAATCCGATGGCTTCGAGCTCGTCAAGGAAAGCGACTCGAGCGGCACGGCCCCGAGCAAGAAGGTGCTCCAGGAACTCCTCGAAAAGCATGCGCCGTGCGTGATCCTCATGGACGAACTCGTCGCCTACGTCGGCCAGTTAGGACGGCAAGGCTCTGAGCGGCGGCACGTTCGAGAGCAATACCGTCTTCATACAGACGCTCACCGAGGCCGCAAAACTTGTCCCCAACTGCATCGTGCTGGCGAGCCTCCCCGAGTCGGAATTGGAAGTCGGCACCGACCGCGGCAAGAAGGCGCTCGCCGCACTGGAAAAGCGGTTCGGCCGCGTCCAAGCCCTTTGGAAGCCGGTCGCCCCCGAGGAGGCCTTCGAGATCGTGCGGCGCCGCCTCTTCGAGCCGATCAAGGACGAGAAGGCCCGCGCCGCCGTCTGCCGAGAGTTCGCCAGATCATACGTCGAGCACGCGGCCGCCGTGCCGAGCGAGACGCAGGAGGGCGGCTACGAGGACCGACTGCTCCAGGCGTATCCGATCCATCCCGAGTTCTTCGAGCGGCTCTACGAGGACTGGACGACCATCGACGGCTTTCAGCGGACCCGTGGCGTCCTCAAGCTCATGGCCAAGGTCATCCACCGGCTCTGGCAGGGGGACAATGCCGACCTCCTGATCATGCCCGGCAGCCTGCCGCTCTTCGAGTCTGACGTGCGGAACGAGATGACGTACCTTCTGCCGCCGGGCTGGCAGCCCGTGATCGACGGCGACATCGACGGCGAGAAGGCCGAGACCACGGCTCTGGAGGCCAAGCAACCGCGGTTCGGCCAGGTGAATGCCGCCCGCCGCGTCGCCCGCACGATCTTCCTCGGGTCGGCTCCGTCGAGCGTTGCCGTAACGCCGGGAGGGCGCGGCCTCGATCCCGGCCGGATCGTCCTCGGCTGCCTCCAGCCGGGGCAGTCGCCGGCCGTCTACACCGACGCCCTCGCCGGCATCGCCGACCGGCTGCACTACCTCAACTCCAACGGCGACCGCAGCGCGGAGAACGTCCGCTACTGGTTCGACACCCACGCGAACCTCCGCCGGGAAATGGAAGACCGCAAGCGCCGCTTCGACGATGCCGAGGTTCGCAAGCGGGTCGAGACGGTCACGCACAAACTGTTCTCGAACTCCTCGACGTTCGATGCCGTCCACGTCTTCACGCCCCACGCCGACGTGCCCGACGACAGCGTGCTTCGGCTCGTCGTGCTCTCGCCTGACCACTGGTACGCCAAGGAGGCCCGCCGGCAGGCCGACGACGCGGTTCACGACTACCTCAAGAACCACGGCACCCAGCCGCGGCACCGTGCCAACCGGCTCCTGTTCGTGGCCCCCGACCAGTCCACCGTCGGCCGGCTCCTCGACGCGACCAAGACGGCGCTCGCATGGGAGTCGATCATCGCCGACGTGGACACCGGCCGGCTCAACATCGACCAGGCCCGCAAACGGCAGGCCCAGGCCGAGTCGAAGGCCGCCGCCGACGCCCTGCCCCGCGTGGCCCGCGAGTGCTTCAAGTGGCTGCTCTGCCCGGTCCAGGACGACCCGACCGCATCCGCCCCATCGATCGAGGTTCAGCCGCTCGGGACGAGCACCGGATCAGCGGCCGCCGAACTCGACCGCGTCTGCGAAGAGAACGCATTCGTGATCGGAACGTGGGCGCCGATCCACCTCCGCGACAAGCTTGCGGAGTTCTACTGGAAGCCCGACAAGCCGCACGCGAGCGCCGCCGGCTTCTGGGAAGACTCCCAGCGGTATCTCTACCTCGACCGGCTGAAGCACAAGGACGTGCTCGCCGCGGCCATCCTCAAGGGCTCGCACTCGCCCGCCTTCTTCGGCACGGCCTGCGGATACGAAGGTGATCGGTACGTCGGCTTCGACCTCGGCCGGGGACGGGTTTCACTCGACGACACGACGCTTCTCATTGCCCCCGCTCAGGCGACCGAGATCGCCGCCGCGATCGCCGCCGAGGCCGCCAGAAAGGGCGAGGCAAGCGTCGATACGACCGACCCGACCCCCGGCGGTGGCACCAAACCCGGGCCGGCCGGCGGCACAGGCGGCGCCGTGAATCACGGCGGCGGCATCTCGCCGCCGCCGGCGAAGGCCCGCGTCTACCACGGCAGCGCCAACGTGTCGCCGACGCTCGCTCGGGCTGAACTGGACACGATCGCCCAAGAGGTCATCGAACTCCTCGCCAGGGAGCCGACGGCCACCGTCCGCGTCTCGATCGAGATCACGGCCGAGTTCGCCGACGGGGCGAGCGACACCATCAAGCGGTCCGTGAGCGCCAACGCCGACACCCTCGGATTCAAGTCGAGCGCGTGGGAGTGAGGATTCCTCTTCTGAACGTCCCGGTTATTGCGGCGACCTTTCCGGGCGAGAGTGTCTTCAATGCATAACGACGAACCTACCGACGACCAACTGAACAACGACGACCCGCTGGACGACGACGATCCGCAAGACGGCGGAAATGCTCGAGAAGGGTGCCTCCTTCTGCGGATCGTGAAGCGACGCTGCGAAGACGGGGAACCCCCGTATGAGATTCGGGCGCGTCTCCAGGATGGTGGGTTCTTCAAATGGCGAACACTCCAAGGCCGCTTCAGCTACTTCGATGGAGCAGCGGCGGCGGCGTGCCACGCGCCTCGGCTGACGGTGGCGACAACGGCGGCCGTTCAGCCGGCCGTGGCCGGCAGCGCCCGCCAGCGCACGCCGTCGCGTTCCACGCGGTGGTAGAGCGTGTCGCGCTCCACCGGGTCGCGGCCCGCCTCGCGGATCAACCGCTGGATCTCCTCCACCGAGAGGATCTCCGGGGTGGTGGCGCCGGCGTCGTGGTAGATGAGCTCGTGGCGAACGGTGCCGTCGAGGTCGTCGGCACCGTAAGCCAGAGCCGTTTGGGCCGTGCCGATGCCGAGCATGATCCAGTAGGCCTTGATGTGCTCGAAGTTGTCGAGCACCAGCCGGGCGACGGCCATCGTGCGCAGGCTCAATGCGGCGGTCGGCTTGGGGAGGTGGGAGAGGCGGGTGTTGGCCGGGTGGAAGGCGAGGGGGATGAACGTCTGGAAGCCCCCCGTCTCGTCCTGGAGCTGCCGCAGGCGGAGGAGGTGATCGGTGCGGTGGAAGGCGTTTTCGATATGGCCGTAGAGCATCGTGGCGTTGCTGCGCAGCCCCAGTTGGTGGGCGGTGCGGTGGATGACGAACCACTCGTGCGTGTCGGCCTTGTGCTCGCAGATCTTGTCGCGCACCTCGGGGTGGAAGATCTCGGCGCCGCCGCCGGGGAGGCTCCCCAGGCCGGCGTCCTTGAGCTCGCCGAGGATGTCGCGCACCGACCGCTTGGTGAGGTGGCAGAACCAGTTGATCTCCACCGGCGTCCACGCCTTGAGGTGGAGGGTGGGAAAGTGGTCGTGGAGGAGGCGGATGATCCCCAGGTACCAGTCGTAGTCCTTCTGGTGGTGGAGGCCGCCGACGATGTGCATCTCCGTGCTGCCGGCATCGACCGCCTCCTGCCCGCGGGCCAGGATCTGCTCGTCGCTCATCACGTAGCCGCGGGACTCGCGCAGGTCGGCGCGGAAGGCGCAGAAGATGCAACGGTAGACGCAGACGTTGGTCGGGTTGAGGTGGGTGTTGATGTTGTAGAAGGCGCGGTTGCCGTTCTTCCGCTCACGGACGAGATTGGCCAGTTCGCCCAGCTCGTGGAGGTCGATGCGTTCGTCCCACAGGCTTTCGCACTCGGCGGCATCGAGCCGGATCCCGGCGACGACTTTTTCGCGGATCGGATCGAGCGACGGGGTGACGGCACGGATCATGGTGGAGGCTCCAGGGCGACGGCGACAGCACCAGACAAACCGCAGGGAGCCCGTTTCCGCAACAAGCAACCGGCGCAGCGGGCGTTTTCCCCGGGGAAACGGCCCCCGCGGGCCCGGGCGGCCCGGGGACGGGCGGATCCCGACTTACCACATCAAGTCGGCCGCGATCGCCACCAGGAGCACCAACCCGATCACGGCATTGGCCGTGAAGAAGGCCTGATTGACCCGCGACAGGTCGTCGGGGCGGACGAGGGCGTGCTCCCACACCAGGAGCAGGGCGATCGCCACCAGCGCCAGCCAGTAGATCACGCCCAGTTCGGGGACGATCCGCGGCAGCAGCGCCAGCAGCACCAGCGTCGCCGCGTGGAGTCCCTTCGACACCACGAGGGCCCGCGGCACCCCCAGTCGCGCCGGCACACTCTGCAGACCGTGCGCCGCGTCGAAGCCGGCATCCTGGCAGGCGTAGATGATGTCGAATCCCGCCACCCAGGCGGTGACGGCGAGGCCGAGGAGGGCGGCTGGAAGGATGTCGGCCGGGGAGTGCAGCAGCGAAAGCCCGCGGAGAGCGATCCAGGCCGCGACGGGGGCCAGGCCAAGGGCTGCGCCAAGCCACACGTGGGCGAGCATGGTGAAGCGTTTGGCGTAGCTGTAGCCGAGGAGCCAGGCGAGTACCGGCAGCGACAGCACCAAGGGCAGCCAGTTGGGCAGGAAGAGGAGCGTCGCGGCGATGAAGGCCGCCGCGCTCGAAGCCACCAGCCCCAGCACCTCGCCGGCACCGACGTCGCCGCGCGGCAGGTGCCGGGATGCGGTCCGCGGATTGGCGGCGTCGATCGTTCGGTCCACCAGACGGTTGAATGCCATCGCCGCCGTCCGCGCCGTGACCATGCACAGGAGGATCCCCGCGCCGGGCAGCACCCAGCCGGCAGGCGTTGCCGTGCCGCCGTCCTCGAGGCTCCGCCGGGCGGCGATGAGGGCCGCCATCAGCGCGAAGGGGAACGCGAACACGGTGTGGCTGAAGCGCACCAGCTCCAGGTAGGTGCGGACGCGGGAACCGGCCCGATCGGGAGCGAACGTGGTCAGGGAAGGGGGGGTGCCGGTGGCCATCAGATCGTTTCCCCCCAGCGGCGCATGAGCTCGTGGCGGACGCCGAGTTGATCGCAGATCCGTGCCACGACGAAGTCGACCAGATCGGCGACGGCCCGGACCCCGTGGTAGAAGCCGGGGGAGGCGGGGAGGATCACCGAGGATCACCGCCCCCGCCTCGTGAAGGGCCTGCATGTTCTTCAGTTGCGGCAGCGAGAGGGGCGTCTCGCGCGGTACCACCACGAGTTTGCGGCGCTCCTTGAGATGGACCTCGGCGGCCCGGTGGACGAGATTCTCGCCCATCGAGTGGGCCACGGCGGAGAGCGTGCTGCCGCTGCACGGGCAGATGACCATCGCCGCGGTGAGGAAGCTGCCGCTGGCGATCGGGGCCAGGAGGTTCTTGTGGTGGTGGTAGGTCGAGCGCCCGGCTGTGGGAGGCGTGCGGCCCAGGAGCGTCGCGATGTCGAACCGCTCCAGGTCGAGGGTCCGGCCGATCTCCTCGGTGAACACCGCCTGCCCGGAGGGGCTGACGGTGAGGTGCAGATCGCACCCTGCGGCGAGGAGCGTCTCCACGAGGCGCACCCCGTAGGGCGCCCCCGAGGCACCGGTGATGGCGACGACGATGGGGTGGGCAGGGGAGTGCATCGCTCACGTTGCCCCGTCCGCAGTCCGCCTGGCCACCGTGAGCGTGGCGATGCCGAACGTCAGCGGCACTTGATCGACGCGATCGAAACCGGCATCGCGGACGAGCGCCGCGCGCCGCTCCCCGTCGGGGAACTCCTCCACGCTCTGGTTGAGGTAGGTGTAGGCCCCGGAGCGGTTACGCGCCACGCTGTTGCCGATCGCCGGGAGCAGGTGGCGGAAATACCACAGGTAGCCGTGGCGGATCACGGGATTCCGCGGCAGAGAGAACTCGAGGATCGCGAGCGTGCCCCCCGGTTTGCAGACGCGGGCCATCTCCGCGAGCCCCGCGGTCGTGTCGGCGATGTTCCGCAGCCCGAAGGCCACGGTCACCAGGTCGAACGCCGCGGTAGGGAAGGGGAGGGCCATGGCATCGGCTTCGACCCATTCGATCGCCCGTCCCGCCCGGAGCGCCTTCTCCTCACCGCGGTCGAGCATCGGGCGGCAGAAATCGCTGGCCACGATGCGCACCCGCGGGCCGGCGGCGGCGGCGTAGGCCAGCGCCAGGTCGCCCGTGCCGGTGCAGACGTCGAGAACAGCACCACCTGGGGGGGGAGGAGGCGCCCGCTGCACGGTCAGCTTCCGCCAGCGCACGTCGATGCCACCTGACAGCAGTCGATTGACGAGGTCATACCGCGGGGCGATCTCGGCGAACATGCCGCGGACGCGACCGCCGCTCTTGTCGATCGGCGTCCGTCCGTCCGCGGACGGCGACACCGAGGGCGATCCCGTCTGTCGCTCGGTGGTGGCATTCACGTCCATCCCGCCGTTTCCGGGGGCCTGCCGTTGGTCGGGCTGCCGATCCTACGGGTGGCGCGGATCGACACGCCGAATGGTAGCCGGCAGCTGTGGTCGCGGGAGGCGCCGGCGGCATGGTCGCCGTTTTCGGGTGGTTCCGGCCGTCCGGACGGGCCGCACACGGCCCGGTCACGTCGGGTGGAGCCTGCCGACCGATCGGCCGAAGAATCGGATGACGGGCCCACGGCAGGAGCCGCGGGAAACGGGTGGGCGCTGACGGCGCCCGTGCGGACCGGGACGATTGCCCAGGGCGGGTCTCGCGCCGACGTGGGGGAATTCGCCGGTGGAGCAGCGGATCGTCGCCTGGATCCGGGACCGTCGCTGCCGGCTGGCGCGGCGTGATCACGTGCTCTACTTCTGCCACATCCCCAAGACGTGCGGCACCACCTTCCACCGCATGATCCGCTCCCGTTTCGCGCGGCGCCGGGTCGCACCGATCGTGCCCAATCATGCCTACTTCACCGATCCGGCCATCCGGCTCGCGCGCTACGATTTCCTCGGCGGCCACCTGTTCTTCGGCTACCATCTCGCGGCGCTCGTGCCCCGGCCCGTGCGCACCGTCGTGCTCCTGAGGGAACCCCGTTCACTCCTCCTGTCGATGTTCAAGCACGGGTTCGAGTTCGCCGACGATCCGGTACACCTTCACATCCGCGAGTGCTGCCCCACCCCCGAGCGGTTCTTCACCGATCCGCTGATGGAGGCGTATGTGGCCAACCCCATGACCCGGTACCTCGGTCATGCCGAGCGGGCGCTGACGCCAACGATCATCGCCGAGGCCGGCCAGCTCCCCACCGCCGACGCCATCCGCCACCTGGCGACCGTCCCCCGGACCGTTGCCGACGACGGCACGCTCCTGACCACGGCACTGAAGCGGCTCGGGGAGTGCCAGGTCGTCGGTCTGGCGGAGCGCCTGCCGGAGTCGCTCGATCTGGTGGCGCGCCGGGAGGGGTGGCCATCGTTCGGCCCGATCCCGCACCTCAACGAGTCGCGCGACCGGACATCGCCCGGCGACCTCGGGCCGCGTACCCTGGCGGCGATCGACAGGCTGACCACGCTCGACCGCGAGCTGTACCGCGGGGCCCAGGCGCGGTTCATGGAGGCGCTCCGCGAAGCCCCCGACGCCCGCCATGGCCCCGACCGGACGGTCGCCTGATGATCCGCTGGCACTGTCACGACACCTACCAGCAGATGCCACCCGGTGCCGCGGCGGGGGGGATCGCCGTCGTCATCGACGTCCTCCGCGCATCGACCACGATGATCACGGCTCTGGCCCACGGGGCGGCCGGCGTGCTCCCGGTCGCCGACGTCGCTGCGGCACGCGGCCGGGCCGCGGCACTCGGTCCCAACGCGCTGCTCGGGGGCGAGCGCGGCGGTCTCCGCCTCCCGGGCTTCGACCTGGGCAACTCCCCCCGCGAGTACACCGCCGACCGCGTCGCCGGACGGGCGGTCGTGATCACCACCACCAACGGCACCGCCGCCCTCCACGCGGCGCGCGACGCCGCCACGATCGTCGTGGGGGCGATCGTCAACCGCAGCGCGACCGCCGCCACGCTGCGGCGCATCGCGGGTGCGGCGGCCGACGTGCATCTGGTCTGCGCGGGCACTGACGGCGCGGTCTCGGCGGAAGACATCCTCGCCGCCGGCGCGATCCTCGCCGCGGCGGCGGACCGCGGCGACCGTCTCGACGCGGTGGCCACGGCGGCGCTCACGCGGTTCCGCCGGGTGGCCACCGCCGCCGATCTCCCCACGGCGCTGGTGGCGGAGTTCCGCCGGGCGCCGGGCGGGGCCAATCTCGTCGCCCTCGGCATGGAGGCCGATCTTCCCGCCGCCGCCGCCATCGACACGGCGACGGTCGTGCCCCGCTTCGACCGCGCCTCCGGCTGCCTGATTTGAACGTGGTGCCTGGGGGCGTTTCCCGCTACCCTACCCGTCGTGTGCCGGACGCCCCCGGGTCGCCCGGGCTGACGACAACCTGCGGTTGTCACCGGAGTGTCGCTCCGGGCACCCTTCCCGGGTGCAGGCGGGCGGGCGGCCCGATTCCCTTTTCCGGACGAGCGATGGACAAGCCGAACGACCAGTCGCGGATGGACAAGATCGTGTCGCTCGCCAAGCGGCGCGGGTTCATCTTCCAGTCGAGCGAGATCTACGGCGGGCTCAACGGGTTCTGGGACTACGGTCCCCTCGGCGTCGCCCTGAAGCGGAACCTCAAGGAGTGCTGGTGGCGCGACATGGTCGCCGGCCACGACGAGCTCGCCACCCCGGCCGGGGCGCCCGCCCCCTACGAGATGACCGGCCTCGATTGCACGATCATCATGCACCCCCAGGCGTGGAAGTGCTCCGGGCACTTCGACCTGTTCCACGACTGGATGATCGACTGCCGGGAATCGAAACGGCGCTACCGCTTCGACCACCTCCACGGCCGCTGGGCGGGGTATCGCGGCAAGCGCGTGTTCGTCGTCACCGACCAGTCGGGCGACGAGGCCCTGCCCCACACCGTGACCCGGGCCCAGAAGTTCTTCGGCGTGCGCGCCAACAAGATCGAGGAGATCGAGTGGCCCACGGCCTTGCAGCCGCTCGCCGCCGCCGTGAAGGCGGGTACGGTGGCCCTCGGGGAGACGCTCGGGCCCGATGCCGGGGAGCCGGGGACGCTCACCGAGCCGCGCGAATTCAACCTCATGTTCGAGACCCGGATCGGGGCGCTGGCCGGCAACGACGATGACCGGGCCTTCCTCCGCCCGGAAACGGCGCAGGGGATCTTCGTCAACTTCAAGAACGTCGTCGACACGTCGCGCGTCCGCGTGCCCTTCGGCATCGCCCAGATCGGCAAGAGCTTCCGCAACGAGATCACCCCGCGGAACTTCACCTTCCGCTCGCGCGAGTTCGAGCAGATGGAAATCGAGTTCTTCTGCAGGCCGGCCGATTCGGCCGCCTGGTACCGCTACTGGCGTGACCGGCGCTGGAAGTGGTACCTCGACCTGGGGCTCACCGCGGGGCGCCTGCAACTCCGCGAGCATGCCGCCGACGAGCTCTCGCACTATTCGGTCGGCACCGCCGACATCGAGTATGCGTTCCCGTTCCTCGCTCCAGGGGAGTTCGGCGAGCTGGAGGGGATCGCCCACCGCGGCGACTTCGACCTGCGCAGCCACATGGAGGGCAAGCTCGTGCGCCGCGACGGGGCGCTGGTGGTCGAGACCGGCGCCGACGGCAAGCCGCGGCACAAGGGGAGCGGCAAGGACCTCTCCTACTTCGACGACGTGTCCCGGGAGCGCTACGTGCCGCACGTCATCGAGCCCTCGGCAGGGGCGGACCGGGCCGTGCTCGCCTTCCTCTGTGACGCCTACCACGAGGACGAGGTGCCCGACGAAGACGGCAAGCCGCGGAGCCGGACGGTCCTCCGCCTCCACCCGCGCCTGGCGCCGGTGAAGGCGGCGATCCTCCCCTTGGTGAAGAAAGACGGCATGCC
This sequence comes from Planctomycetia bacterium, assembly GCA_009924545.1. Taxonomy (GTDB): domain Bacteria; phylum Planctomycetota; class Planctomycetia; order Pirellulales; family UBA1268; genus F1-20-MAGs016. The sequence goes on from RFRL01000082.1 coordinate 13,807, forward strand.
GGAGATGGCGATCGACCTCTACCGGCAGCTCAAGCCGCACATGGCCTGCCAGTACGACGAGAAGGGCTCGGTGGGGCGGCGCTACGCCCGGCAGGACGAGGCGGGCACGCCGTGGTGTGTGACGATCGACGGCCAGACGCTGGCCGACCGCACGGTCACGCTGCGCGACCGCGACTCGCTGGTCCAGGAGCGGCTGCCGTTCGACGCCGTCGTGGGCCTGCTCCGCGACCGGCTCACCTGACGCGGGCCGCAGCCATGCAACCGGCCCTGGCCACCGTCTGCTCGCTGGAGGCACCGCTGGAGACGGTGCTCGAGGACTACGCCGCCGGCCACTGCCGGGCGGTGGAGTTGTGGCTCGGGCAGGTCGATGCCTGCAGCGCCAGGCTCGGCCCGGGAGCGCTGGCCGACCTCCTCGCCCGCCACTCCATGCGGCCGGTCGCCGCCACCTTCCAGGGTGGACTGCTCGTCAGCCAGGGAGAGGCGCGGCGCGAGCACTGGCGACACTTCGCCGAGCGTCTCTCCCTCTGCAGTGCCCTCGGAGTGCCGGTCCTCGTCGTCGCCGGCGATGTCTTCGGCCCCCTCACCAGCCAGGATCTGGCGAGGCTCGGGGCGAGTCTGGCGGAGGCCGCGGCGCGGGCCGCCGACGCCGGCGTGCGGCTGGCGCTCGAATTCGATTCCCGGGCGAGCTTCCCCAACAACCTCCAGTCGGCGGTGGCGCTCGTCGAAGAGGTCGGTTCACCGGCGCTCGGCCTGTGCCTCGACTGGTTCCACTTCACGGTGGGGCCGAGCAAGCCCGCCGACCTCGGCCTGCTCTCCGCCGCCACCCTCGCCCACGTCCAACTCTCCGACATCGCCGACGTGCCCCGGGAGATGGCGGCCGACGCCGACCGGATTCTTCCGGGGGAGGGCTCCTCGCCGCCCGACGACTTCGTGGCCCGGCTGGCGGCCATCGGCTACCGCGGTGCGGTGAGCGTCGAGGTGCTCAACCCGCGGCTCTGGCGGGTGCCACCCCGGCAGTTCGGCGAGATCGCGATGACCGCCCTGCGGCGTGTGCTCGGGCAGGCGACGATGGATCCCGCCCCGCCGACCGCGGCGGCTGGTGATCCCTGATCCGTGTCGCCCGCGACTCGATCGGGTCGATGGGGCGCAGGCGCTGCTCCATCGCCGGCGGCAGCAGGGGGAAGTGCCGCGCCGCGGTGAGGGCGTCGATGACCTCGTGCGAGAAGCGGTCGTGGGTCACCCACAGCTCCGCGGGGAAGCGCCGCATGTCGACCGGCACCGAGTAGGAGCGCAGCGTCTTGCGGCGGTGGCGCACATACTGCGGAAAGTACGACAGCGCCAATTCGCGGAGCGAGCGGTAGACCGGATCACGGAAGCGGAGGTACGGGGTGTTGCTCTTGGAGATCGCCCCCCAGCAGCCGCCGCGGCGGAAGACGGCGATCACGTGATCGACGTCCCCCTCCTCGGCGCCGAGGTCGAGGAGGAGGGGCCGCTCGCCGTTCATCCACAGCGCGACGGCGGCGACGAACGAGGCCTCCAGGCAGTGGGCCCGGTTGGCATCGAGCGTGGCCTGCACCGACATCGCTGTCCGCCCGATGGCGAAGTTCATCGGCAGGCTGGTGAGGAACCCCTGGATGGCGTCGGGGGTCCGCAGTCCGCTGATCGTCCGGGCATGTTCCCGGCACAGTCCCAACCGCAGCCCGACCCCGACGCGCCGATCCATGGACGCTCCTCCCGCCCCGCCGCCCGGCGCTGGCCGGAGCAATCGCCCCGGACTGCCCACCTTGCCAGCCCCCGAACGCGCCGCGCGAACCCAACTCGTCGTTTTTCGCCCCGGACCCGTAGAATCGGTTTCCCGGAGGTTTCGCCATGCACAGCCGCCGGAGGCCCGGAGGATTCTTCCTCCCGCTCCTCCTTTGCACGATCGCCGCGTCACTCCCCGCCGGCACAGCCTCCGCCCGACATCCGGGCTGGCTCCCGGGTGCTGGGCATCATGGCTGTGCGACGGGCAGCGGTGGGTATCCTGGCTGGGGCGCGGGGGCGAGCGGTTGCTTCGGGGGCGGCTTCTGGCCTCCCCTCGGCTGGTCGTGCGGCATCGGTTCTTACCGGTCCTTCGAATCGGTCACGGTCAGCGGCGTCGGGTTCGGCGGATTCTTCTCCGGCGGCGTGCGCAGCGTCGTGGTCGGGACGCCGGTCGCGGCCTGCTGGAACCCCTGTGGCTGGAATGGCGGTTGGAACGGCGGCTGGGGGCGCGGATGGTGGGGGGGCTGCGGTCCCGTCTGCCCCCCGATTGGATGGTGTCAGCCCGCCTGCGTGCCGTGGGGTTGGGGCGGTTGGGTGTGGCCGCCGATCATCGTGTCGCCGTTCGGCTCGTGGCTGCCGGCAGGCGTGGCTCCCGTGTTCGGACCGCCGGGCGTGTATCCCTATCTCGGCCTGACAGCCTCACGGCCGGTCGGGCTCGCGCGTGACGCTCCGGGAGCCCGCCGCCTCGCCGGCCTGTCGCCCGCACGGCAGACGGGGGCGGCAGCTGTCGCGGGCGGTCCAGCACCGGTCGCCGGCCGGACAGCACCGGTCGCCGGCCGGACAGCACCGGTACGGACCAGCAATCGGGTGGCGCGGCTGCGCTCCGGCCGTCTCGTGGCCCAGGGCGACCGAGCCCTACGCGCCGCGGTGGCCGACGCCGACCGTCTCCGGGAAGCGATCGACGCCTACGGCCGGGCGGCGACGATCGCGCCCGACCTGCCCGATACGCGCATCCGTCAGGCCCTGGCTCTGGTGGCCGCCGGGCGCCACGAGGATGCCGCGGCGGCGATTGCCTCCGCAGTCCGGCTCGACAGGCGACTGGCCGGCCGCGGACCACCGCCCGCGGAAGGTCTGGTGGCCGACCCGGTGTTCGGCGACCGACTTGCCGACACCCCGGCCCCGATCGCCGGACGGGGTCGAGCGGTCCTCGCCGCCGTGATGGCCAGTGCCACTGCCGCGCTGCCCGATGCCTCGTGGGCAGACGGGGGGTTGGCCGATAACTGGATCGCCGCCGCCTGGGCCCGGCGGTTCGGTGAACCGGCCGTGGCGATCGCCAGGCGCTGAGTGGCCGGTCATCGCCAGAGGAGCGGGGGTGGGTATCCTGTGAAGCCCGCCCGTCCC
>RFRL01000083.1 GCA_009924545.1 Planctomycetia bacterium
CTCGTCGTCGACGACGAGGACGATCTGCTGGAGTTGCTCCGCTACAACCTCACCCGCGAGGGCTACCAGGTGACCTGCGTGGCCACGGGGGAGGACGCCCTGCGGAACGTGCGCCGGCAAGCGCCCGAACTGATCGTCCTCGACCTCATGCTCCCGGCGATCGACGGGCTGGAGGTATGCCGTCGGCTCAAAGGGGAGTCGAAGACGCGCGACATCCCCATCATCATGCTCACCGCCAAGAGCGAGGAGAGCGACATCGTCGCCGGGCTCGAGCACGGCGCCGATGACTACATCGCCAAGCCGTTCAGCCCCCGGGTGCTGATGGCACGCGTCAAGGCCCTCCTCCGCCGGCGTGAGACCGAACTCGACACCACGATCCGGGTGCACGAGTTGTCGATCCACCCCGGCCGGCACGAGGCGATCCTCGCCGGGGTGGCGCTCGAATTGACATACACGGAATTCGCCCTTCTCCAGTTCCTCGCCAAGCGGCCCGGCTGGGCCTTCACGCGCACGCAGATCGTCGACGCGGTGAAGGGGGAGGATTATCCTGTCACGGAACGGTCGGTCGATGTCCAGGTCGCCGGCCTGCGGAAGAAACTCGGCGTCCACGGGTCCTACATCGAAACCGTCCGCGGCGTCGGCTACCGGTTCCGGGCCTGACGCCGGGTTCCTGGCGTGAAACCGGGAGGGCGGCTCCGGCCGCCCGGCTGCCATGCCCCGCACGCGGTTCCTTTGGCAGTTGTTCGCCGCCCTGTCCGCGCTCGTGGTGGGGGTGTTCGCCGTCGGTTCGTGGCTGACGTCGGTGGAAATGGCGCGACTGGCCGACGAGGCGGCATTCCTCCGCCTGGAGGATGCGGCGGCGCTCGCGGCCGACGGCTTCGCGGCCGGCGTGCCCGCCCCCGACGCGACCACGGCAGCGTGCCGCCTCGCCGCCGCCCGCGGTCTGGAGTGCGACATCGTCGATCCCGCCGCACCGGGGGCCGCCGACCGGGGGCCGGGCACCGGTCGCTCCAGCCGGTACGACGCCACGACCGGGCGGCGGATCCTCGCCGTGGCCCGGTCGATCGACAGTGGTCCGGCAGCCGGCACCGTGATCCGCGTGACCCTCGACTCGCGCGAGTCCGACCGGCAACTGGCGCGGGGCCAGCGAACCATGCTCCTGTGGCAACTCGGCTGGGCCGCTGCCGCCACGGCACTGGGCTACCTGGTCGCGGTCCGGTTCTCCCGGCCCGTCGAGGATCTGGCCCGGGCGGCCGTGCGGCTCGCCGGTGGCGCCGAGGGGGTGACGATGCCCGGGGCGGAGACGCGCGAACTGGCCGATCTCGGCAACGCCATCGGCAACCTCCACAACCAGCTCGTGGAACGCGGCCTGACGATCGGCCGACAGGGCACCCAACAGCAGGCCGTGCTGGGGAGCATGATCGAGGGGGTGCTGGCCATCGACTCGCGGCAGCGGATCGTGAGCATCAACGGGGCCGCGGCCGATCTCCTCGGACTCGATGCCGCCACCGTGATCGGCCGCCCGCTGCAGGACACGATCCGCAACGCCGACCTGCGCCGGTTCGCCCTCCAGGCGATCGACTGCCGCGGTCCCATGGAGGACGACCTCCTCCTCCGCGGTCCCCGCGACCGCACGATCCGGGTGCGGGGCACGGCGCTGCGCGACATGTCGGGCGCCGGCGGTGCGGTGATCGTCCTCAACGATGTCACCGACATCCAGCACCTGGAGAACGTGCGCCGCGATTTCGTCGCCAACGTGTCCCACGAGCTGAAGACGCCGGTGGCCTCGATCAAGGGCTTCGTGGAAACCCTCCTCGACGGCGCTGCCGATGACCCGGCCGATGCCCGCCGCTTCCTCCACATCATCGCCCGTCAGGCCGACCGCCTCGGGTCGATCATCGAGGATCTGCTGGCCCTGTCGCGCATCGAGCAGCAGGAGGGGACGGGGAGCCTCCCCGTCGAGTGTGTGCCGCTGGACACGGTAATCGGCACCGTGATCGCCGATTGCCTCCCCCGGGCGGCCGATCGCGGCATCGATCTGGTAAGCGAAAGCCCCCCCGGGCTGGAAGCCGACGTCAATCCGCCGCTCCTCGAGCAGGCCCTGATCAACCTCGTCGACAACGCCATCAAGTTCAGCGAGCCGGGGCGTCGGATCTGGCTCACGGCCACGGGTGACGCCACCGGCGGGCACCTGCGACTGGACGTGCGCGACGAGGGCTGCGGTATCGAGGCGGAGCACCTGCCCCGGCTCTTCGAACGGTTCTACCGCATCGACAAGGGGCGGAGTCGCAAGCTCGGAGGCACCGGATTGGGCCTGTCGATCGTCAAGCACATCGCCCAGGCGCACGGCGGCACCGTCGCCGTGGAGAGCGTGCCGGGGGTGGGCAGCACGTTCACGCTCCGCCTCCCGCTCCGCGTGTCGGTGTGACGATACACCGGCCAGAGCGTGAAGATGCCCTGACGCGGGACCGGTCCGGCCGGCCCTTCACCCCTTTGCCGGCCGCCGACCGTCGTGGAACGCGGTGATTTGCCGCCAGGCGTCGTCCGGTGTCTCCGCCCACGAGAAGAGCGCCAGGTGCTCGTCGGCGACGACCCCGTCGTCGGTGAGTTGCTGGAAGTCGATGATCTTCGACCAGTACTCACGGCCGTAGAGGATGATCGGCACGGGCTGCATCCGCGACGTCTGCCGCAAGGTGAGGGTCTCGAACATCTCGTCGAGCGTGCCGAACCCCCCCGGGAAGAGCACCACGGCCGCCGCCCGGAGGATGAAGTGGAACTTCCGCAGGGCGAAGTACTTGAACTGGAAGCACAGCTCGGGGGTGATGAACGGGTTGGGCTGCTGCTCGGCCGGAAGCTTGATGTTGAGTCCGATCGACTGGCACCCGACGTCGAAGGCGCCGCGGTTGGCGGCTTCCATGATGCCCGGACCGCCACCGGTGACGACGACGAACTTCCGCGACTCGTCGCACTGGTTGTCGATCGACACCAGGCGGGCGAACTGGCGGGCATCGTCGTAGTACCGGGACCGCTTGAGGAGTCGCTCGCTGCGGCTCACCTCCCGGGCGAGGCGGGCATCACCGGGCTGGGCAGCCAGGGCCCGCCGCGCTTCCGAAAGGCGCCGTTCGGCGGCCGTCCGTTCCACGATCTGGGTGCCGCCGAAGACGATCACGGTCGATTCGATGGCGTGCCCGAGGAACACCAGTTCCGGCTTCTGCAGTTCCAGGAGCATCCGCACGCCGCGGAGCTCGGTCCGGTCGAGGAGGGCATGGTCCTCCTGGGCGAGCCGGTAGCTCGGCGAGCGCAGGATGGCCTCCATGTTCTCCGCCGCCAGGGAAATGTCGTCACCGAGGACCGTGTCGGGGAGGATGGCACAGGCCTTGGAGGCGGGGGGCTTGGGTTTCTTGGCCATGTCGATTCCGCCGGGGATTCAGGTGTCGAGTTCGAAGGCATCGCCGATGGTAGGCAGCGTCGCCTCCCAGCCCAGGCTCTCGCGGAGCTGTTCGGCCATGCCCCGGGCGGCGGGAGGTTCACCGTGGACGAGGAACACGCGCCGCGGGGCCGGCAGGCCGGTGAGCCAGCGCACCACCTCGCGGCGGTCGGCATGCCCGGAGAGGGCATCGACGCGCCGCACCGCCGCCCGCACCGGGATGTCGCGACCGTGAATGCGGAGTTCTGAGGCCCCGTCGAGGAGGCTGCGGCCGCGGGTGCCGGCCGCCTGGTAGCCCGCCACCAGGACGGTCGTCCGCGGGTCGGGGAGCCGGCGGGCGAGGTGGTGGAGGATCCGCCCACCGGTCATCATGCCGCTGGACGCGATGACCACCCCCGGCCCGGCGTGGTCGTTGATGGCCTTCGATTCCTCCGCCGTCCGTGCCATCCGCACCCACGGCGAAACGAGGGCCTCGGTCACCCCCTCGACACGGGCCTCCGTGAAATCATGCTCCGCGGCATGCCGGCGGAACACCGCCGTCGCTTCGACCGCCATCGGCGAATCGATCCACACCGGGATCTCCGGGAGCCGGCCGGCGGCCATCAGCGTCCGTAGCAGGTAAACCAACTGCTGCGAGCGGCCGACCGCGAACGAGGCCACGAGGATCATGCCGCCGCGCGTGAGGGCCTCGCGGATCGCCCGTTCGAGATCGTCCAGCGGCCGGACCGGCGGATGGTCGCGATCGCCATAGGTGCTCTCGAGGACGAGGTGATCGCAGGGCAACGGGGGGCGCGGGTCGGAGTACAGCGGCGCGTCGTAGCGGCCCAGGTCGCCCGAGAACAGCAGCCGCAGCGGCTGCGCGGCGCCGGCGAGCTCCATCTCCACGAAGGCGCTGCCGAGCATGTGGCCGGCGTCATGGAACCGGCAGCGGGTGTCGCGGGCGGGCGCGAACCACTCTTCACGGGCCACCGGCCGCACCAACCGCAGCGTCCGGTCGACGTCCGCCTCGTCGTACAGCGGCAGGGCGGGGCGGTGCTGCGAATATCCCTTCCGATTGGCGTACGCCGCATCCTCCTCCTGGCACTTCGCCGAGTCGTAGAGGAGGAGCGGGAGCAGGTCGGCCGTGGCCGGCGTGGTGAGGATCGAGCCGGTGAACCCCTCGCGCACCAGGCGCGGCAGCCAACCGGAATGGTCGATGTGGCCGTGGGTGAGCACCACCGCGTCGATCGACTCGGCCGGGGGCGCGAGCCGTTTCCAGTTGCGCTCGCGGAGCCGCTTCTCCCCCTGGAACAAGCCGCAGTCCACGAGGATCCGGGCCCCCGCGTGCTCGACGAGATGGCGGGAACCCGACACCACCCCGGCCGCACCGAGAAACGTCAGTCTCGCCATGAGGTCGTTCCCTCCTCCGGATATCCGTTCAATCACCGGGCAACGTTCGCCGGCGGCACCGTTTCGCCCGCCACGAGCAGTTCACCGTCGTCGACGCGCAGCGCCTCGAGGCGGATCCCGGGTTTGTCGCCGTCGCCTGCCGCCCCGCCCTCCGGCAGACGGACCACCAGCTGGTTGCGGCCCTCGAGCCGGACCACGCTGGCGGAGAACCCGCTGGCGGCGAGGCGCTCGGCCAGCCGGGCCAGCAGGGCATCGCCGGGGAGCGGCAGCGCCCCCACGCCGGCGCTGGCGACGGCGACACTGAGCTCACCCGGGCTGCGGAGCCGGACCTCGGCCCGCGCCCACAGCAGGGCCGACAGCGGTCCGGCCTGGCAGCGGACCCCGGCCCACATCTGGCGGGGGGTGAAACGCACGCGCGGAGCAGTCCAGCCCGGGGGGAGCAGCCGCGGATGGTTCCGCGGGAGATCGGTCGCCAACCAGGCGTTTACCTCGTCGGCGGTGAACGCCCCCTCCCAGCGACCCGGCCGCCGGGTGGCGTTGTGGAGTGCCGACGCCTTGGAAATGAGCCGCCCGGCCAGCCGCTCGGTATCGCCGTCGGCAGCTCCAGCCGCGGCGGTCGCCGGCTGACGCAAGGCCGCCGGCTGACACAGTGTCGCCGGCTCATGGAGCACCGCTGCCAACACCAGGCACACAACCAGCGTTAGCATCGCCAGGCCGGCAGCGACGATCAGCCGCCAGCCGACGCCGCGACCCCGTCGGCCGCCAGGCTCCGATGCCCCGCGCGCGCGGGAAGGCGCGGGGGCATCGGGACCGACATCAAGCGGAGAGCCCCGGCCGCTGGTCCCCGCAGTCGCGCCCATGCACGTCCTTCCGCCCCATGAGCGCGGCCCCGATCGGGACCGCCTGCGTCCGTGGCCTGGCCTGCCGCAAGCAACGACCCGACAGGGGCCAACAGACCCCTCATCAGTCTAGCCGGAACGGCACCAGCCGGGGCGTCAGCCCACGGCCCCCAACATCCGGGGCAGCGGAACTACGGCCGAAAGCGCGCGCCCGTCGGCACCGACGGCGAGGCAGTCGACCTCGGGCGGAAGCTCGTCGCGCAGGACCTTCACGTGGGGCGGGGCCTCGATGCCGATCCGCACCTTGTCGCCGCTGACCCGCACCACGGTCACCACGACCGTGTCTCCGACGCGGATCCGCTCGTTTTGCCGCCGTGACAACACCAGCATGGAACATGCCTCCCTGCAGCTGAAAAGTGGAAGTGGGGGTTCGCGGTCGCACCCGACCCGGATGAGAATCAAATGCTGTACAGATGTCAATCTCTGGCCGTCACCCGGGGACCGCGGGGCCGCGGGGGGCTGGGCAAGGTGTGCCGCAGGGGAAACATCGTCCGCGCAGGGAAGCGCTCTTGCCCCGACCTTTCCCCACACCGCTTGCGCGCGTTGTGACGACGGGGGTGGGCGGCGGCCCCGATGAAAAAGTCGGGCGCGGCCGGCGCGCGGATCGGTCAGCGCGCGGCCGGCGCCGCGTTGATGCGGCGCGTGTAGTCGTCGGGATCGACCACTTCGGCGACCGCCATCGCGGCCGAGGCCGACTCGATGCGTGCCAGGTCGGCATCGACGAGCCGGGGGGCGAAGCGGTGTTCGCTGCGCAGGACGTGCGGGTGGCGCAGGCTGCCGGCGTCGAGCTCCAGGGTCACCGTCTCGGGGAGCAGGTCGCTGGCGGCGAGTCGGCGGTTGATCGCCATCCGGGGGAAGGGAGGGAGCCCGCCCGGGTGGAGCAGGGCCCGGAGCACGACGGCGGCATCGGCGAAGTCGCGATAGGTGCGTGCGGCCACGGCCGACGGGGCGGGGCTCCCCACCACGCGATAGCGAGCGCCGGGACCGTCGAGCTCCACCACGGGCGCGGCGTCGGCCGGCTGCGGCGCACAATCCGCGTCCGCGGACCAGCGCAGCAGTGCATCGTCGCTGTCGCGGGCCCAGGCCTGCAACGACGACCGCACCCGCTCCAGGCGTGACCGGGAGATCTCGGTGCGGATCCGTAGCCCGGGGGCGATGACCACGACCCGGCTCCGCGCCGGATCATGGAGGACGATCTCCTCCGCCACCGCCGCCACGCTGCCCTCCGCCCCCGGCTCGAGGAAGTCCCAGGCCACCTGCTCATGAAACAGGGTGACGCTGCGGGCCACCGGTGCGGTGGCTTCGCCGGCGAAGACCTCTGTCTGCACGCGAAGGCTGACCGGGGCGCTGCCGTCCGTCGGGGCTGCCGCCTCATCACCCCGCGCTGGCGCGGAGAGGAGGGCGGTCCATACGATCACGACCGCGATCGGGGCTGTGCCGTGCGTCATCAAGGTCCTCCGGAGCGGAAGCCTGGGCGGAGGGACGATAGCAGGTCGGCCACCGCCCCCCAAGGTCGGGTTCACGGCGGTGACCACGACCCTGCCGGCGGTCATGTCCTGGCGGGCGGTCAGGCCGCCGCCGGGGTGCCGCCCTTGTAGAGGTAGGGGTTCATGGTCGGGTCGTTGTACATCTTCATCTGGCGGAAGACCCGCAGCGGCCGCTGGCCGGAAAAAATCTCCGCCAGCAGACGGTCCACCGCCGTGACGAGGTGGTCTCGCTGCCGGTCGAGGACCTCGAGCCGTCCGGCGGCCTTGGCCCGGTGCTCGGGCGTGGCGTCGGCACGCTCGATCTGCTCGCGCATGTGGTAGCGGCGCAGCTCGAGGATCGAGAGCCGGTCGATCGCGCTGCCGGGGGTCTCCGTGGCCGCTGGGGCGTCGACCGCGGGCTGCACGCCGCGGGCGGCCAGTTCACCGATCAGCCAGTCGTCCACCTTTTCGATCGAGTCGTTGCGCGCCTGGTTGTAGCGGTCGATGTTCCGCTTCACCTCGGCGATCCGGGCGTCGGTCACCTCGGGGGAGCGCGCGATGTCCTCCTCGTGCCAGAGGAGGAAGTTGAAGCGGTGGAGGTCGCAAATCCGCGCCACCAGGCCCGTCTCGTCGTGGGCCGGCGCCACCTCGTGCCAGCGGGCCACCAGCCGGCCGAGCCGATCGACGATCGCGGCCGCCGTTGCCGGCGGCTGGGGGATGGCGGCTGAAGGGGCGCTGGGGACGGACGGTGTCATCGACGGCACTCCTGGGGAACGGGTGGCGGGAACGGGTGGACCGGGGCGCGTCACGCGGCCCGGCGGAGGACGAGGCACAGGTTGGCGCCGCCGAAACCGAATGAATTGCTCGCCACCACGTCGACCGACCGCGCGCACGGCATCCCGCGCACGTGGTGGAGAGGGCAGCGTTCATCCGGCTCGTCGAGATTGGCGGTGGGGGGAAGCACCTGGCGGTCGAGGGCCACCAAGCAGGCGACCGCCTCGAAGGCCGCGGCACCGCTCACCAGATGTCCGGAGAGCCCCTTGGTGGAGCTCACCGGCACGCTGGCTGCGGCCGCCCCCAGGGCGAGGCCGATCGCGCCCGCTTCGGCCACGTCGCCGACCTGCGTGCCGGCGGCGTGGGCGTTGACGTAGTCGACCCCTTCCGGTGCCACGCCGGCATCGGCCAGCGCCGCCGTGATCGCCCGGGCCGCCGGGCGCGGATCGGTGCCGGGGGTCACCATGTGGGCGGCGTCACTGCTCATCCCCACGCCCGCCAGGCTGGCGCGGATCCGGGCGCCGCGCCGCCGGGCCCGGGAGGCCGGCTCGAGGACGAGGAACGCACCCCCCTCGCCCATCACGAAACCGTCGCGCCGCCGGTCGAAGGGACGCGACGCGGCCGCCGCTTCCCCACCCCACCGGGACAGGGCGCGGAGATTGTGGAACGCGGCCATGGCGATGGGGCTGATCACCTCGCAGCCCCCCGCGACGCAGACATCGACCAGCCCGGTTTCGAGCCAGGACCGGGCCAGGGCGAGGGCGAAGCCGCTGGAGGCGCACGCCGCGCCCACGGTGACCGCCGGTCCCGCGATGCCCACCGCCGTCGCCAGTCTCTCCACCAGCGGTTCGGCTCCTGTGCCGGTGAACACCGTCGTGCCGGCGGCGCGGTGATCGGCCTCCCATTCCTTGAGGTGCTCGGCGCCCTGGCCGAGGACCAGCCCCAGGCGCGGACCGGCCGCGCGGGGATCGATGGCGGCATCGGCCAGCGCCGCGGCGACAGCCTGCAGGTTGACGCGCTCGAGCCGGCCGACCGCACCGGGCACTTCGCCGCCGGCGAGCGGGGCGGCCAGGGTGCGGATGCCGGCCATGCCGACCCCCAGGTCGATCTCCCGGACGGCCGTCCGGCCGGCCAACAGCGCCGTGGCGACGGCGTCGAAGGTGTCGCCCAGGGGACTGCGCACCCCGACCCCGGTGATCACCACGGGGTCGGTCACGGGAGCGGGTCGGACCATGGTCAGGCGGCCTCCCGCTGCAGCGCGGCGACGAGTTCCGCGCGGATCGCCCCGCCGCGCCGCGCCGCGAACGACCATGCGGCCGGTGGCCGGCCGGCGGTCGGCCCGGCCGCAGCGGCCGCCGCGAACCGACCGAAACGGAGCAGCTCGTCGGCATCCCGACGCGGCCGGGGCGCGGGACTGGCAACGTGGATCAGGCGCAGGCCACCATGCGCCGCCGGTGCCACCACCAAGGCCACGGCCCGGCACACCGCGTCCGCGGCGCCGCTGCCGTCGGTGGCCAGTACGGGTTCGTCATCCCAGCCGGTGGCCACGAGGAGCACCGCGCTCCCTCCGTGACCGACCAACCAGGGGAGCAGCGCCAGCGCCTCGCCCACCGCCTCGGGTCCGCCCCCCACGCCCAGATGGGGACCATGGCAGCCCAGCGCCACGCTCACGGCGCTGGCCATCGCATGGAGCGAACACCAGGGGACGATGTGGGGCGACACGGCTGCCTGCCCCTGGGCGGCCCAGCAAGTGAGGGTCCGGGCCGCGGCCGGTCGCCCGCCCAAGCGGGGAGCTGCCAGCACGGCACAGTCGGCCAGGTCGGCGGCAGACAACCCGGCCGCGGCGATGGCGGCCGAGAGGGCGCTGATGCCGACCACCGTGTGCTCGTCGGCATGGCGCAGGAAGCGCGGCGGGAGCGCGGCGCCGGCCGGGAAGGCCGGGTCGCGCAGCGCTTCGATCGCACTCCGCGCCACGGCGAGCATCGCCTGACCGAGGATCGTCACGGCGGTGTCGGGGCGGTGGGACTGCACGACGGCCGGTCTCCCGTGGAGCCTCTCAGGCCGCCCGGCGGCCCGCCTTGGCGGCCAGCTTCCCCTCGAGCACGTCGAGCATCCGGCCGACGGTGTCGATGCTCTCGAGCAACTCGGTCTCGATCTGGATGCCGAAGTGGCTTTCGATGTGGAGGACCAAGCCCGCCATGTCGAGGGAGTCGAGGTTGAGATCCTCGCGCAGCGAAGCCGACTCGGCGAGGTTCTGGTACTGTTCTCCGGTCTCCCTCTCGAGGAGGTCGAGCACGACGGCGGCAAGCGCGGCGCGGTCCATGGCTGGGGCGACTCCTGGGAACGGCGGGTGGGCTCCGCTACAATCCCGGTTGGGTGGCGGGAGGTATCGCGGAACCGAAGGGCCGGGGAGGGTAGCGGATGGAGAGCGGGGTGCGAAGGCCAAATGAGCCGGTCGCGACCTCGGTTCCGCGGCGCCGCACCGCCTTCATCGACGCCTTGGCGGGCCTGTATGCCGCCGTGCTGGTGTCGGCGACCCACTATCCCCGGCCGCAGGACCTCCTCGGCGCGAATCCCCCCTCCGACAAGCTGCTCCATTTCTTGGCCTACGCGATCCTTGGCAGCCTCGCTGCGGCCGCGGCCGCGGCCCGCGGGGGCTGGAACGGCCCGCGGATCACCCTCCTGGCCGTGGCCCTGGCCCTGTTCGCCGCCGCCGACGAGATCACGCAGCCGTTCTTCGGCCGGGCAGTCGAGCTTTCCGACTGGCTGGCTGATCTGGCCGGGCTCGCCATCGGCATCGGGGCGGTGGTGCTGTGGACCGGTCGCCAGGCCCTCCCCGCGACGGCGCCGGCCGCCGAGGCGCCGGGCCAGTCGGCGGGTGAGAGCCGGTTTTGACGCCCCGCCGCCGGGCCGCTACCTTCCCGCCTCCACGAGGGACGGTGCGCCGCCATGACGACCGGGATCGACACGGGAGAGCCGGGCGGTGACGACGTCACCAACGCCGGTGAACGGGTCTGTGCCGACCGGGCCGACTTCGGTTTCTTCGCCCACCTGTCGATCTACCGCTTCGCGCGGCTGTATGCCGTCGGCCGGGACGTGCTCGACGCGGGCTGCGGCACCGGCTACGGCGCCCACGACCTGGCCGTGGCGGGGGCCGGCTCCGTCCTCGGCGTCGATGCCTGCGACCGGGCGATCGCCTTCTGCCGTGACCGCTACCGTCACCCGCGACTCGCCTTCGCGGTCGGCGATCTGATGGCCCTCGCCGTGACCGGCCGGTTCGACGTCGTGGTCTGCTCCAACGTCCTCGAACACCTCCCCGACCCCGACCCATTCCTCGAGGCGGTGCGCTGCCTCCTCCGCCCCGACGGGGTCCTGGTGATGGCGGTGCCGCCGGTCCGCGGCCTGGGCGAGTGGTTCGGCAACCTCGAGAACCCGTACCACGTCACCAACCTCCCGCCGGAGGTGTGGCGGGCGAAGCTCGACCGCTTCTTCACCACGGTGCAGGGCTACGCCCACGACGCCGCCCCCGCCCTCCTCGACGACGACCACCGCATCCGGCGCCAGGCAGTGACCGGTGCCGAACAGTTCGTGTTCACCGCCGAGTCCCTCGAGCGCCTCGCCGGCCCGTTGCCGACGATCAGCCTCGTCAACGTCGCCGCCGGTCCGCGCGCCACCCCGCTGTCGCGCACGCACGCCGAGGACACGCTGCCGATCGCCTGGATCGAGGCCCGCATCCGCCGCGACTTCGGCCGCCTCATGGCCTTCAAGCGCCGCCACGGCTCGCCGGCCGCCTGAGCGGCGTGCCGGCCCGCTTTGCGGTGCCGGCGGTCAGGCTGCCTGCCGTGCCGGCTTCCCAGCCCGGTCGGCCATGAACGCCCACACGTCGGCGAAGGCCCGGTCCCAACTGGCGTGGTGGCTGCGCACCTGTTCCCAGCCGCGCCGGCGGACGGGGAGCAGTTCGTCGTAGCGGTCCACCGCCTCCGCGAGCCGCTCGGCGATCGCCGGGGCGCTGGGCGGGGCCAGCAGGCAGTTTTCCCCGTCGGCCAAGAGCCAGTGATTGGCGGGGTTGTCGTTCGACACGAGCAGCCCCCCGCACGCCATGAATTCGAAGGGCAGATAGGAAGGGTGGCGGGTCATCATCATCACGAACCCGATATGGCACGACCGGTAGAGGTCGGCGGTGGCGCGGTACTCGAGCAAGCCGAGGTTCTCGATCACCCCTTCCAAGCCGTGGTCACGGGCATCCCAGGGGGCGCCGGCACAGAGGATCCGCACCCGGTCACCGACGCGGGCCTTGAGCTCGGCGAGAGCCACCGCCGCCAACTCGAAACCGTTGCGCGGATGCCCGGGCCGGCCGTAGAAGAACAGCCGCCGCGGCCCGCCGGCGGGGCGGAGCGGATGGCCGTGGAAGATCGTCGGATCGACCTGTGGCGTGAAATGCATCGCGGTGCCGCCATGCTCCTCCTCGTAGAGGCGACGCAGGGTGCGCGTGTTGGCGATGGCGTGGAAGCCGAAGTCGTAGGTCAATTCCGCCTGCGCCGAGGTGGACCCGGCCGGGTAGAAGAGCGGCTCCCAATCCTGGAGGAAGTAGAACTTCAGGCCGGTGTTGCGCACCTTGTGGAGCACGTAGGCGGTGGTCCACAGCGTGGCGAAGGAGTAGTCAGCCGCCGGGATCGCCAGGATCGCCTCGGCGCAGTCGAGCGGCACGACGCGCGCGGCACCGAGGCCGGGGAAGGCGGTGGTGATCCGGGCATGGATGGCCGGAGCGTCGGCAGGTCCGCAGATCAGGAACCGCTGCCGCAGCCCGTGCACGCGCGCGAGGTACTCGGCGCAGCGCAGGATCGTCATCACGCCGCCGTAGTAGGGATTGTCGAAGGGGGGCAGGTACCAGTTGCAGTATCCCGCTCCCGCCCCGCGGCCGACGCGTTCCGGATGCTGCTGCGGGGCGGCGAGGTCGGCCCGCGAGCAGCCGTTGATCCGCGCCAGGGCCAGGGCGTCGGCGGCGTAGGAGCCGACGGCCGGCCGGACCACCGTGGGGGCGGCGGGCTGGCGGCGCGGGAGACGCCAGCGCGGCACCTGCGGCAGCGCCCACCGCGGCGGAGCCGCCACCGTGGCGACGGGGGCCGGCGCGGACGCCGGTAGCCGTGCTGCATCGAGGGTCAGGGGCACGACGGCGGAGAACGCCGGATGGAAATGAGGATCGTCGCGCAGGCTGTCGTGGAAGGCGGGCACCGGCGGCAGGTCGCCGGCATGGAGGGTGATCCGGGCGTGGGGATCGACCATCCCCCGGCGCCCTTCACGGCGGATGCCGCGGCACAGATCGACGAACGCGGCCTGCCAGTCGAGCCGCGTGTCGAAGCCCCCCGCTGCCACCCACGCATCGACCTGCACCGCCACGGCCCACGGGGTGGCCGCCGAGCAGTTGCGGTACCAGAGGGGACCGCCGAACCAGCCCCACTGGCGCAGCGGGCAGCCGCGGAACATCGGCGAACCGGCGCCGAAACGGTCGACCACCAAACCCGCCTCGACGACGCTGCCACCGGCATCGAGCACCAGGCCGCTGGCGAACCCGATCTCGGGGTGGCACCCCGCCCAACCGGCGAGCTCCGCCAACCAGCCGGGCGACACGTCGGCCACCTGCCCGGAGAGGAACACGACCACCTGCGTGTCGCCCAGGGCGCGGGCCACCAGATCGTTGGCCAACCGCGGTAGTTCGCCGACGGTCCCGGGGATCACCTCGGCACTGACCATGGATCCGAGGGCCGTGGCCACGGCCAGCTCGGCGATCACCGTCACGCGCCGCGCCCGGCGCCCGGTGGCGGGATCGGCGGCCACGGTGGCCACCAGCGCCGCGAGGCGCCCCGCATCGACCCCGATGCCGTTGACGACGATCTGGATGCCCAGGTCGGCGGGGAGGCGCCACTTCAGCTGGAAGCCCGAGTCGGCGCTCGGTTCCACGCGGGCCGGGAGGCGCTGGCGGACGACGTGGTCCTCCAGGGCACGGAGCTGCCCGTCGAGGGCATAGGGCTTGGCGGCGATGCCGGTCGAGGTCGAGGCGGCGTGGATCCGCCAGTGGTAGTGGACCCCCGGCACGCGGACGATGGCCCGGCTCCGGACACAGACGCGCAGGAAAATGTCCCAGTCCTGGGCCCCGTCGGTTTCGCTGCGGAACCCCCCCACCTCGACGACCAGGCCGCGCCGCAGGAGGTTGAAATGCGTCAGGTAGTTCACCGACCAGAGGATCTCGGGGCTCCACTGGGGCTTGAACAGCGCGTGCTGCCGGAGGGTGGAGTCCTCGTCGATGCTGTCCTTGTCGGAGTAGAGGAAGTCGGCCTGGGGGTGGGCGGCGATCGCCTCCGCCATGCGCGCCAGGGCGAACGGGGCGAGCTCGTCGTCGTGGTCGAGGAGCCCCACGAACGTCCCCCGTGCCATGGCCAGGGCGGCATTTGAATTGGCGGAGATGCCGCCGTTGTGGCCGAGGAACTCGACGCGGAACCGCGGGTCCGCCGCCGCCCGTTCGAGGAGGCGGCGGTTGTCGCCGTCGTCGGGGTCGGCGCAGGCCAAACAGGCCTCCCAGTCGGTGAACGACTGGGCACGGAGTGAGTCGAGGGTCCGGGCGAGGAAGGCGGTCTTCACCCGGTAGACCGGGATGAGGAGGCTCACCAGCGGGGTTTCCGGCGCGCGTCCCGGGGGCTTTGGCGGGGATGAGGTGAGATGGAGCGCCTCGCGGGGACGCTCCTGGTGGGCGATCCACACGGCATACTCCGCCGGCGTGGCGGCGCACGCCGGGAAGGGCGCGGGCCCGTCCGCCACGGCGTTGCCCGCCGCGGCCGCCTCGGCAGCCGCTTCGGCCGCCGCCCGGGCGGCGATCCGCCTGGCCCGCCGCCGCGACCGGGACGAACGGAGGTGGGTCTGCAACCGGGGCACCAGCGGGGCGATCCCCGGCAGGGTGAGGGCGGCGTCGGCGAGGGCGCGTCCGATCTTCATGATGCGTCCTGGGAGGGAATGGGCGGGGGTCTTTAGCGGTGTCGGTGGAGGGAATCAAGGCCGTGGCCCGCGGCCGTTCCCACCGCGACGGCCCCCTGGCGCGGCGGAAGATCGGGCTATGTCGCCAGGGCCGGTTCCCGTAGAAATCGCGGATCTGTCGGCCGGTGTCGCCGGCGACGGCCGGGATCCAGGACATGCCCCCCCCCGCCCACAGCCCTGCCCTCGTCATCAGCGGCATGCACCGCTCGGGCACGTCGCTGCTGGCCTCGCTGTGCCATGGCGCCGGCCTGGCGCTTGGGCAGCGGCTCCTTGCCGCCGGGAACGGCAACCCGAGCGGCCATTACGAGGATCTCGACTTCGTGGAGCTCCACGAACGGATCCTGGTGGCCAACGGTCTGGGGAGCGAGGGCTTCACCGCCGACGCCACCCCGGTGATCCCCGACCGGCTGCGGCACGAGGCGCTGGCGCTGGTCACCGCCCGCCGCGGACTGGGCACGCCGTGGGGCTGGAAGGATCCACGCACGGTGCTGCTCCTCGACGAGTGGGCGACGCTGGTGCCCGAGGCCCGGTTCCTCGTCGTCTTCCGCCCGCCATGGGAGGTGGCCGACTCGCTCTACCGCCGCGGTGACCCCGCCTTCCACCACAATCCACCGCTGGCGCTGGCGGTGTGGCAGCACTACAACCGCCGGCTCTCCGCGTTCGTCGCCCGTCATCCCGACCGCTGCCTGGTGTGCGAACTGTCGCAGGTGGTGGCGAGCCCGGCCCCGGTCTTCGACGCGCTCAGCCGGCGCCTCGGCGTGCCGCTGGGCGAACCGCCCGCCGATCGCTACCACGACAGCCTCCTCATCTCCGCCGAAGACGGCTCCCGGGCGGGTCTGGTGCGGGCGGTCTGCCCGTCGGCCTGGGACACCTACCTCGGACTGCGGCGCTGGGCGGCGATGACCGCGCCGCTCCCCGACCCCGACGCCGATGCCGTGTCCACGGAGGCCGATCGCGGGCCGGTGGACGCCGATCGCCGCGCCGTCCTCGAATGGGCCCGGGCGGTGGCCGCGGTGCGGCACCAGCGCGAGGCGGAGACCCGCGCCGCGACCCTCGAACGCGCGCTGGCCGACGCGCTCCGCGAACGCGATGCCAGCCGGGGAACTTGCACGCGCGTGGAAGGCGAACTGCTGGCGGCCACCACCCGCGCCGCCAAACTCGCCGCCGACCTCGCCGCGTCCGAGGCCACCGCCGCCGCCCTCCGCACCCGCTTGGCCAGTTGGCAGGCGACCGCGACCGAGATCCAGGCCGCTCTGGCCGCGATCGACCGTTCCCGCGGCGACACCGACCTCGCCGGCCGTTTCGCCCGGCAGTGGCCCGATGCCCCGTCAGCGTCACCAGCCGCCGCCTGACCACTCCGAGCGCCCTGCCCATGCCCGCCCCGCCTGCCCTCCGTTCCCTGCCCCGGGTGGTCATCGACCTGGAGAAGCTGCGCCACATCAACTGCGGGCTGGGACGGTTCTCGCTCCACCTCGGCCGGGGGATCCACGCGGCGGCGGCGGGGCGCTTCGAGCCGGTGTTCCTCCTGCCCAAGGATGGCTGGCGGTATTTTCCCGGCATCCCCCCGACCGGGTTGCATGTCGCCCCGTGGCGGAAGGAAGCGGTGCAGCGGTGGCTCCGGCCCCTGCTGCCGGCTTGGGGGCGCGGCCGGTCGCCGGCGCTGTGGCACTCCACGAACCAGATGACCAAGTACCTGCCGCTCGAGGCGCGGGTGCCGGTCCTGCTCACGATCCACGATCTCAATTTCCTCCACGAGACCGGCGCCGACGAGCGGCCGCGCGACCGAGCACGGAAACTCGCCGACGTCCAGCGGCGTGTCGATCGGGCCACGGCCATCGTCACCGACTCGCGGTGGGTCGCGGCAGACGTCGCCCGGCACGTCGATCTCGGGGGCCGGCCGGTGCACGTCGTG
>RFRL01000084.1 GCA_009924545.1 Planctomycetia bacterium
GACCGCCGGCCGGCGGTCGAACGTGAGGGCGGTCAGTTTGGCGATCCGCGCGGCCGACTTCTCGTCAGCGCTCTGTGGTGCACCGCCACCCTCGGGCGCGGGCGGCGCCGGCTGCCCACCGGCCGCCGGCTGGGCCGCCGTCAGGGGTGTGGAGCGGATGAGCGGGATCGCCTGTTGGTTGGCGGTCGCCGGCAGCGGCACCGCGCCGAGCAGGGCGCAGCCCGCGAGCATCACCCGGGCGCAGGCCATCGGTCGGCGCATGACTGTCGACTCCGCGGGGAAGGAATGGGGATTCGAAACGACGGGAGGCCGGGGCGGGCGCCGGCGGCCTGGTCACGACCCCGACGTGTCGGGGGGCGGACCGCTGCTGGCCCCGCGCGCGTCTTGTTTTCCTCGCGACTGGTTCTTCGCCCGACGCGTGCCCTTGCAGTTGCGGCACTGCCCCCCCTTGCAGTTGCGGCACTGGCTGGGGATCGGCAGCCCCTGGAGCTCGTCCGGTTCGAGGCGCGTCAGGCGGATCACCGCCTCGAGGTTCCGGCCGTAACGCGTGGTCGCGGCGGCATCCCCGCGGGCCTCGGCCTCTTCCGCCAAGAGTCGCCACGCCTGGCGGGCGCTTTCGGCGTGCGGCTCCCAGTCGTTGCGGGGGAAACCCTCGAGGCGCTTGAGCCACGTGACGTAGAAGTCGCTCGTGGCCAGCGTGTCGTGGGCATCGGCCACGAGCTCGCGGTCGGCGTCGGGGATCGTCGCCAGTTCGTCCACCAGCGCCCCGAGCTCCTTCGATGCCGTCGCCAGATCGGACCCTTCGATCCGCGCCTTGGCGCGCTCCAACCGGAGGCGCAGCGCCGCGGCCCGGTCGGTGGCCGGCAGCTCGGCGATGGCCCGGTCGAAAGCCGCCACGGCGGCGGCTGGGTCGTCGGCACCGTGGAGCCGCTGCGCTTCGGCGACGGCCACCGCCGCCCGGTCGCGCGCCCGGCCATCGACTCCGGGGCCGAGATGCCACGCCGCAGCCCCCAGCGGTACGAGGAGCCAGACCAGAACGAAGATCGCACGCATGCCACACCTCCCGGAACGCCCGCCGCCCTCACCGCCACCCGGTCCATCGCGCACCAGCCTCGGAGGAGAGTATCGCCTCCCGCGGCAGCCGCCGCACCCCCGGGCGCCCCGGGACGCCCGGTTTCCATGCCGTGCCCCAGCGCTCCAGGGCCGCCGGCAACAGCGCCAGCACCGCGGTGCCGAGCACGGTCATGGCGAGCGCCAATTCGCGGAGACCGAGCCGGTCGAGGAGCCGCTCCTGCGGCACCATCCCCAGGGCTACGAGGCTGGCGGTGGGCACCTGGCGTGCATTGCCATCGTGGTACAGCCCTCCCGAGCGGGCCGCCACCTGCCGGAGCGTGCCTGCATCCTGACGCGACATGTGGCCGTCGATGAACCGGCCCGCCTGCGGGTCCCCCACCCCCACCAGGAGCAGTCCCGACACGCTCTCGGGCATCCGCGGCAGTCCGGTGGCGGGCACCGTGTCGCCATCGGTCACCACCAGCACCGTGGCGCTCCCCGGACGCCACGGCTTCGCCATCCGCGCCGCCTCCGCCAAGCCGGCGAAGAGGTCGGTCTTCCCGGCCGGGAACGCATAGGAGAGCGGGAGGTCGTCGAGGATGTTGGCCAGCACCTCCGGATCGCGGCTCTCCTCCACCACCGGCAGCGCCCCGGCCGCCACCGCGACCACGCTCACGCGGTACTGCCCGACGGGCACCCGGTCGAGCACGCTGCGCACAAGCTCCGCCGCGCGGGCGCGCCGGCGCTGGTCGCCGCGCGGCCCGGCATCGGCCAGTTGCATGCTCGGCGACACGTCGAGGACCACCACCAGGTGCCGCACGCGCCGCTCGTCGAGCGGCCGGCCGCCGTGCGCGGTCGGCGCCAGGAGGAGGAGCACCGTGAGGCCGAACACCGCGGCCGCGGCGGCCAGCACCCGCAGCGGCGCCGCGGTCGTGGCCCAGGCGGCAGGGCGGCCGCGGTCGCCGAAGGCGAGGCGGGCAGTGGCGCCGAGCCGGCGCGCGTGGAGCACTTCGCCGATCGACCACACCACGCCCGTGGCGGCGGCGGCCAGCCCCGCGACGAGGGCCGCCTCGGGCGCGGGAAACACCGGCAGCGGAGGCAGTGTCACCATGGCGTGTACCGGAGGCCGAGACTGGCCAGGGTGGCGAGCATGAGCACCGCCAGCCCGGCGGCCGCCCAGGGGGCGAATGCATCGATCGTGTCCGCCGCCGTGGTGGCCAGCCGCGTGGGCTGCAACCGATCGATCCGGGCGAAAACGTCGCGGAGCATGCCGGGATCGTCGGCGGCGAACGCGGCGCCACCGGTCGCGGCAGCGATGTCGACCACCTCGGCGGGGATCTGTCCGCCGCCGACATGGATCGTCCACAGGGCGATGCGCTTCTCCGTGAGCGTGCGGATGACGCGGGCGGGACCGTCGCCGTCGAGGTCGCTGCTCATGCCGTCGGAGACGAGGATGATCGCCCGATCCCCCTCGGGGCGGGCGTCGAGCACGGTGGCGGCCGCCAGCAGCGCCCGACCGATCTCGGTGCCGCCGAACCAGGGGGGCACGCGGTCGGGGCGCATGAACGGCATCGCGCAGCGCACCGCCGACGTGTCGGTGGTGAGCGGTGCCCAGTGGAGCACCGACGACCCGAAGAACGTCAGCCCGAACGCGTCGCCGGCGCGCATGCCGAGGAACTGGTCGATCGCCGCCATCGAGGCGTCGTAGCGGGTGCCGTCGGCGTAGGGCACCCCCATGCTGCCCGACACGTCGACGCAGAACTCGATGTTGCTGAGCACGCGGCGCGTGCGCGGCGTGCCGGTGCGCGTCGGCCCGGCGGCGATCACGATCCCCACCGCCGCCGCCAGCGGGAGGAGGCTTTCGGCGGTGTCGAGCAGCACCCGGAGCCAGCGCCCGCCGGGGCCGGGATGGTGATCGAGCGGGAGCACGAGCCGGCCGCCGCCCGTCCGCCACACGCGCGCCAGCAGTGCCACCGGCACGAGGAGGAAGACGAGGGCCCACGGATGGGCGAAGCTCATGGTCCCCCCTCCACGGGCCCGGCGGTCGCGGGGAGCAGGTCGCGCACGAACGCCGCCACGTCGGCGGGCGCGGCGGCCGGATCGGTGCCGGCGGGCGCGTGGAGCCAGGCCGCGAGGCGCTCGACGGCCCGGGCGGCGCGGGGATCGCGGCGCAAGCCGGCGACCAGCTCGCGCGGGTCGGTGTCGGCCATGCCCAGGTGCCGGCGCCAAGCGTCGTAGACGAGCCGCTCCGCCTCGGCCTGCTCCGCCGGCACGAGCGTCCGCCGCGCCGCGGTGTCGACGAGCAGCGAAAGCCGGTCGGCCGGCGAAAGGGCGATGTCCCCGGCGGTTTCCCGCCGGCGCTGGCGATACAGCAGCCACACGAGGGCCACCAGCCCCGTCAGCCACAGGGTGGCCGTGAGCGCGGCGGTGATCGTGTAGCCCCCCAGGCCGGTCACCGGCACCGGTGCCGGTTGGCTCACCTGTGGCGTCCCGGCCGCCAGCACGCTCTCCACGGTGATCGGCAGCGGCGGCAGGTCGGTGGTGGGCGTGCCGTCGATCCGCACCACGTGGTCGCGCAGATCGTGGGTGCCGGGCTCCAGGCCGGTGACCTCGATCTCGTAGCGCGTGAGGGTGCCGTGCGGCGCCGCATCGACGATGCGCACGGCCAGTGCGGCCCGTCGGTCGGGGTCGGCGCGGGGCTCGAGACGGGCTCCCGGCAGCGCGAGGGGTTCGAGCCGGATCGGCCGGCCGATCGCACCGCGGGGGGTGGTGCCGGGGTCGGGGCTCACGGGTGGCGCCCTCCCTGCGGCCGGCGCCGCGTGAAGAACAGCCGCAGCCGGGCGGCATACGGTCGATCGGTGTCGATGAGCAGGCCGTCGATGCCCGCGGTGGCGAGGTCGGCGAGGCGCTCCGCGGCCGCCTCCGCGGCGAAGCGGCCGCGCGTGGTGAGCGTCCGGCCGGTTTCCGCTTCCCGGCCGCGGAGGAAGCCGGCCCGGAGGCCGCGCTCCGCCGGGTCGCGGAACACCAGGGCGCAGACGTCGTGGCGCTGGGCGAGTCGGCCGAGACACGGGGCGGCGTCCGGGTCCTGGAGGTCGGAGAGCACGACCACCAGCGACCGCTCCGCGAGGAGGGGCTCGAGGAGGCGGGTCGCCGCCGCCAGATCGGTGGGCTCGTCGAGCCGGTGGCGGCGCAATCGATGGAGCCAGCCGAGGGTGGTGAGCCGGGAGAGCGTCGGCTGCACCACGAGCCGCCGCGTGCCGAGGCACAGGCAACCCACCGGCCGCATCCGCTCCAGGCCCACCAGCGCCAGGCCACCGGCGATCGCCAGCGCCGTCTCGTATTTCGTCGGACGCCGGCTGCCGACGGTCATCGAAGCGGAAGTGTCGACGAGGAGCCACACCGGGATCCGGCGCGGGGCCTCGTATTCCTTCACGTGCAGCTTCCCGGTCCGCCCGGTGATCCGCCAGTCGATCGCCTTCACGGGATCGCCCGCCTGGTACGGGCGCGACTGCTCGTATTCCAGGCCCGCCCCCCGGAAGATCGACCGGTCGGTGCCGTGGCCGAGGGCATCGGCGAGGCGGCGGATCGCCAGCTCGAACCGCCGGGCGTCGAGGAGCGGTGCAGGGGGGAGGAACTGGTCCATCGCCGCGGTCCCACGGGGAATCAGCCGGGGCGCGCGGCAAATGCCTGGCCGTTGACGGCCGCCGCGGGGCGGAGCACCTCGCGGAGCACCTGCTCCTTCGTCATCCCCTCCGCCAACGACTCGTAGGAGAGGCGAATGCGGTGGAGGAGGACGTCGTGCACGAGGGCGAACAGGTCCTCCGGGACGACGTAGCCGCGCCCCTGGATGAGGGCCCGGGCCCGGGCCGCCTTCACCAGCGCGATGCCGGCGCGGGGGCTGGCCCCGAGATCGAGGGCGGGATGTGTGCGCGTCCGTCCCACCAGCTCCACGCAGTGGTCGGTGAAGGCCTCGCTGACGTGGATCGTGTGGATCGCCTCCATGGCGGCGACGAGATCGTCGACCGTGCCGGCCGGCTCCGTGCCGAGCATGTCGAACTCGCTGGTCACGACCGCGCCCCGATCACGGCGGTGCACGCGCAGCCGGGCGTTGCGCCGCAGAACCTCCCGCTCCTCCTCGGCCGTGGGGTAGGCGAGGCGGTGGCAGAGCATGAACCGGTCGAGCTGCGCCTCGGGGAGTTCGAAGGTGCCGCTCTGCTCGATCGGGTTCTGGGTGGCGATGACGAGGAACGGCGCCGGGAGGGGATGGGTTTCCTGGCCGATCGTCACCTTCCGCTCCTGCATCGCCTCGAGCAGGGCGCTTTGCACCTTGGGGGCCGCCCGGTTGATCTCGTCGGCGAGGAGCAGGTTGGTGAACACCGGTCCCTTCACCACGCGGAAGTCACCGCTCCGCGGGTCGAGCACTTCGGACCCGGTGATGTCGCCGGGGAGCAGGTCGACGGTGAACTGCACGCGCTGGAAGCCGAGGTCGACCGCGCGTGCCAGGGCACTCACCAGGAGGGTCTTCGCCAGTCCTGGCACCCCCTCCAGGAGCAGGTGACCGCCGGTGAACAGGGCGATGAGCAAGCGCTCGACGACCGTCTCCTGGCCGACGACGACGGTGGCGATCCGTTCGCGCACGGCGCGGACGAACCGCGCGGCGCGGTCAACCGATTCGGTGGTGGGGGTCGTCATGGCGGTTCGCGGAGCGGTGAGCAGGACCCGTTTCCCCTATGGTACTTCGGTGCGGTCAGCCCCGCTGGCGCGGTTCGTCCGGCGGAACGACGCCGTCGTCGGGCACCAGCCACACGACGGCCAGGCCGAGGGCATAGATCAGCGCACAGCCGGCGCCGACGGTCGGGTAGTCGCCCCCCAGCGTCGTGAACAGCCATCCCGCCGCCAGCACGCCGGCGGCCGTGGCGAAGCGGCCGCCGTTGTAGGCCAGGCCACTGCCGGTGGCGCGCACGGGGGTGGGGAAGATCGTGGGGAGGAACACGGCCAGCCAGCCGAAGAACAGCGTGGCCACGAATCCCTGGACGCACACCACGGGCAGGAACGACGGCCGCAGCGGCGCCGTGAGACGGAACATCGCCACGGTCAACACCGTGGTCAGGGCGCTCATCAGCAGATAGCCGGTCCGGCGGCCGAGGCGCGCGGCCACGACCGCGCCGGCGAAGCTCCCTAGGGTGGCCCCCGTCGCCCACCACCCCTGCGTGGCCGCCTTGTAACCCGGCGCGACGCTGCCGGCGACCGTGTCGGCCCAGGGGATCATCCACTTGCTGGCGGCCCAGGCTCCCACCATCGGCACCGCCGCCACCGCGAAGGCGGCCAGGGTGCGGCGGCGCAGCCCCGGACCGCACAGCAGCGCCAAGGGCTGCCGGGTCACCGACGCCGCCCGCCAGGCGGGCGACTCGGGGAGCCCGACGAGAATGGCGATGCCCACCAGCGTCGGCGCCGCGGCGAAGTGGAACAGCCAGCGCCACGAGTCGGCACCGATCGGCCAGACCCGCGCGATCGTGGAGAGGAGGAGGATCCCCGCGTTGAGCGCGGCGCTCATCGCGCCGGAGACGAGGGGCTTCGATGCGCCGCTCCAACACTCCGCGGCGAGGGCCATGGCGTTGGGCCACAGGCCGCCGACGCCGATGCCGACGAGGAAGCGCAGCACGAGCATCTCCGTGGGGGTCCGGGCCCAGGCCCCGAGCCCCGCGCACAGCGAGTAGATGACGACGCTCACGCCCATGGCGCGGCTGCGGCCGGCGCGGTCGCCGTACGCCCCGAGGAGCACGCCACCGACGGCGGCGCCGAGCATCAACCCCGCGGTCCAACGGGCGAACCAGTCGCCACCGGCGGTCGGGGTCCAGGCCTCCCCGAGGAGCGTCCGCGACACCGCCATCGAGGCGATCGGCATCATCCCCAGCTCGACCCCGTCGCAAACCATGGCGACGACCGCCGCCGCCAGCACCGCGGCCCGGCCCCTGGGGGAGAGCGGTGCCGCGGTCATGGCGCGCCCTCCGCGCCGCGTGGCGGGGGAGCGCCGTAGGCCGCGATGATGGCGCTGTTGTCGAGCGCGCCCAGGCCCAGCCCGAGCGCCCGGGCGAGGAGCGCCCGGTGGGCGGTGGTGAGGGGCAGGTCGAGGCCGGCGCCGGCGGACGCGGC
Organism: Planctomycetia bacterium; assembly: GCA_009924545.1. Classification (GTDB taxonomy): domain Bacteria; phylum Planctomycetota; class Planctomycetia; order Pirellulales; family UBA1268; genus F1-20-MAGs016. The sequence continues at coordinate 7,207 of RFRL01000084.1, forward strand.
GAGGATCAGGGCGACGTCCTTGTCGTGCTGGGCGAGGCGGGCCTGCACGGTGAAGTCACCACCGACCATCTTCTCCCCCTTGGTGTCCATCTGCCGGGAGGCGGCCGGGCTGTCGCGGAGGACCGCCAGCGCCCGGGCGGGATCGATCCCCAGGCTCCGCGCGAACGCCAGCCCCTCGGCGAGTGCCGCCCGGTTGAGGCCGAGGACGAGGTTGGTGACGAGCTTCATCGCCGCGGCGCTGCCCGACGGCCCGACGTGGTGCACCCGGCCGCCGAGCGCGGCCCACACGTCGGCACAGGCAGCCCACGCCACGTCGTCCCCGCCGACGATGACCGTCGCGGTGCCGGCCCGGGTCTGGGCGCTGGAGCCGGAGATCGGGGCGTCGAGCCAGACGCCGCCCCGGGAGGCGATCGCCGCGGCGAGGGTCCGGGTCGTCTCCGGCGCCACGGTCGAGGTGTCGATGACGATCCGTCCGGGGGGCGCGTGGGGCAGCCGGGCCCCGATCACGGCCGTGACCGCCGCCCCGTCGTAGAGGCTCACCACCACCCGCGGGCACTCACCGAGCGGATCGTCGGTCCAGGTGGCGCCCCGGTCGAGGAGCGGCCCGGCCCGTTCGCGCGTCCGGTTCCAGACGCGCACCGCGAAGCCGGCATCGAGCAGGCGCCCGCCGATCGCCGTGCCCATCAGGCCGAGGCCCACGACACCGATCGGCCCGCGGGTTCCGCCCGCCCGCTCAGCCACCGAACAGCGCCTCGACGGGCCGCCCCTTGCCGTCCTCCGTGGCGTAGAACGGCCGTCCCTCGATGTCGAACACCGTCTTGGGGCTCATCCCCATGGCGGAAAACAGCGTGGCGTGGAGGTCGGTGATCGTCACCGGGTTCTCGATCGCCAGGCAGGGGCGTTCGTCGGCGGTCCGGCCGTACACGAAGCCCTTCTTCACGCCACCGCCGAACAGCGCCACCGTCGAGCCCCCGGTGAAGTGGCGGTGTTGGCCGTAGTGGGCCGGTTCCTGGAGGAAGTCCTTGGGGCTCTTGGCCTGGTCGGTGGCCTTCGAGCCGGGGCGGCCCTCGGTGATCATGTCGCGGCTGAACTCGCTGGCGATGACGACGAGCGTCCGGTCGAGGAGCCCGCGGGCCTCGAGATCGCGGATCAGCGTGGCGATGGGGCGGTCGATCTCCCGGTGCATGCGGTCGACGGTCTCGTGGCCCCGTTCGTGGGTGTCCCAGTGGACGAAGGGGATGTATTCGGTCGTCACCTCGACGTACCGCGCCCCGTTCTCGACGAGCCGGCGGGCGAGGAGGCAGCCGCGGCCGAAGCGGCCGGTGTCGTAGCGCTGGCGCACCTCCGGCGGTTCGCGGGTGATGTCGAAGGCGTCGCGTTCCTTGGCGGCGAGGAGCCGGTGGGCGTTGTCGAGGCTGCGGAGCATCGACTCCTGGTGGTAGTCGCTGGTGTACTCGTGCCCCGGTGCCGCGGCCAGGAGTCGCCGGTAGTGCCGGTAGCGGTCGGCGAAGCGGCCCGGCTCCATCCCCTGCGGCGGGCGCACGGCCAGGGCCGCCTCCTCGGGGAAGGGGAGGTTCATCGGCCCGAACTCGCTGCCGAAGAACCCGGCCGTGGTGAACGCCTTGATCTCCTCGTTCTCGCCGATCCCCTCGAGGCGCTGGCCGATGTTGATGAACGCCGGCATGGTGGTGTTGCGCGGCCCGAGGACCCGCGCCATCCAACTGCCGATGTGCGGGCAGGCCACCGTCTGCGGGGGCACGTAGCCGGTGTGCCAGTGGTACTGGTGGCGCGAGTGGAGGATGCTGCCGAGGTCGGGCTGGACGTGGGAGCGGACGAGGGTCCCGCGATCGAGGACGGCGGCGATCTCCTCGAGCCCCTGGCAGATCTGCACGCCGTCGACCGCCGTGGGGATCGCCGGGAAGGTGCTGATCACGTCGGCGACGGCGAGACCCTTCTCGAACGGCTTGTATTGCTTCGGGTCGAGGTTGTCGGGGGCGGCCATGCCGCCGGCCATCCACAGGACGATGATCGCGTCGGCGGTCGCCGGCGGATGGGCGAGGGGGGCGTCGGCCCGCAGTCGCGGCTCGGGGAGGGCGAGCGTGGCGGTGGCCGCGGCGGCGAGGCTTTTGATGAACTCGCGGCGCTCGGGGCGGTGCAGGCGGCGGGGCATGGCAGGGTCTCCGGTGGACGGAGGGGGAGGAACCGTCAGCGTACGAATTGGAACTCGGGGAGCATGACCACCGCCCACAGCAGGTCGGCCACACGCTGGTCGTTCGGCTCCGCCCCGAGCATCTCCCGGGCGGCAGCCAGCTCCCCCGCCGTCGGCGAGCGCGACAGGGCCGCGGTGAAGATGGCCGTGGTGAGGGCAGCGGGGTCGTCTCCCGAGGCGGTTCGCCACCGGGTGGCTCCCTTGGTGAACGTCTCGAACAAGGCCTGTTCGTTGGCCAGCTGGATCGCCTCCAAGGTGGTCAGATCAGTGGGACGCGAGGTCACCACCTGATCGCGGTTGGGCCGGCCGAGGGCCGCCATCAGCGGCGTGCACTTCACGAGCGCCGCGCGGACCATCGGCTGCGGGCCGGCTTGTCCGGCGAGGCCGGCCGCGAACGCCTTGTCGCTCGAGGCCCAGGTGCCCTGCGCCTCGACCACGCGCGCCTTCTGCCAGTCGGCCGGCTCGGTCCCGCCGGGCCACTGGCCTTCGGCATCGGGGAGCGACGCGGTCCACTCCCAGGAGTCGTCGGAGGCGACCCAGGTGACGCCTCCCCCGGCGAGGATCGCGCGGACCTCGGCCTTGAGCGCCGCCGGACCGCCGGCGGCGGCATTGGCGGCGACGACGAGGATCTCGTTGCTGCCCTGCTTCAGGGCCCCGGTGATCGGCGCGGCGAACGGCTTGCCCCAGTCGGCCGAGTGGCCGACCTTCGTCCCGTTGACCCACATCGTCACCTCGTTGTCGGCGGTGGCGACGGCGACGGCATGGGGCACCGGATCGAGGAGATCGATCCGCGTTCGGAAGGCGAGTTTCTCTCCCGGCGGCGACGTGGCCGACGGGTTGTTCCAGATCCACTTCGCGCGAGATGGAAGGGGCCGCGGCGCCGCCGGATCGGGCCGCACGCGGACGACGTCGGCATCGGCCTTCGCCGGCGCCTGCCCGGTGAGTTGCCACACTCCGTCGGTGAACTGCTCGGCCGTCATGCGCCGGGGCACGGGACCGTGGAACACGTAGTCGGTCCCCTGCGGTTGCCCCGTCACGGCGGGGGTCGCGGCCCCGTAGGCCGCCGAGGTGCAGATCGTCTCCAGGAGGTGCTTCGTGTCCCAGCCGTGGGCCACCAGGTCGGCGGCGAGCCAGTCGAGGAGATCCTCGTTCCACGGCCGCGTCCGCAGCGCGTCGACGGGATGGACGAGGCCGCGCCCCATGAGCCGGGCCCACACCCGGTTGACGAGGTTCCGCGACAGCCAGCCGTTGCCCGGATCGGTGAGCAGTTCTGCCAGCCGCGCCAGGCGCTGGGCCGGTGGCTGCGCCGCGTCGATCTGCCCCAGTTCCGCGAACGGCCATCCCGGGGTGGCACGGGCGCCCGTGGCCTTGTCGCAGCGGAACAGCTCGAGCGGTTCGGGGGCCAGCACCGCCGCCAGGTCGTAGGATTGCTGGAGCGTCCAGCGGTCGATGAAGCTGTCGTGGCAACTGGCGCACTTGAGGTTGATCCCCAGGAACGTCTGGCCGACGTTCTGCGCGAACTGGATCGGCACCGTCTGGCTGGAATTCACCTCGCCGCGCCACACGATGCCGTCGATGAAGCCGCGCGCGGCGGGGTCCGGCGACACCAAGCCCCGCACGAAGCGGTCGTAGGGGAGGTTGTCGACCAGGGCCTGGTGGAGCCAGGTGGTGATCTGTTTCCTCCCGCCGGTGATGAACCCGGTGCCGGTGTAGTCGTTGCGGAGGAGGTCGTTCCAGAAGGTCATCCAGTGCTCGGCGCGGGCGAGGTCGTCGTCGAGGAGTTCGCGTACGAAACGCACCCGCTTGCCAGGATCGGGATCGGCGCGAAACGCCGCCACGCGCTCGGGGGTGGGGAGGAGGCCGACCAGGTCGAGGCTCGCCCGGCGGATGAAGGTGGCGTCGTCGCACGCCGGGGGCGTCGGCACCCCCTTCCCGGCGCGGTAGGCATCGACGATCCGGTCGACGGGATGCTGGCGGTCGCCCTGCGGCGGAGGCAGCGCGACCGGGCGCAGGGCCAGCGGCGCTTCGTAGGTGGTCCCCTGGAAGGAGAACCCGTCCTCCCACGGCGCCTTGCCATCCACCCAGGCGGTGAGAACGTCGATCGCCTCGGCCGGCAGCGGTTCCCCGTCGCTCGGCATGCGGATGTCGGGGTCGGTGCTGGTGATGCGGCGGATCAGTTCGCTCTCGGTGGCCTTCCCCGGCACCATCCCCGCGACACCGGAGTCGCCGCCGGCGAGGATCGCCTCCCGGTCGTTGATCGAGAACCCTCCCTGCCGCTGGGCACCGGCATGACATCCGGCACAGTGAACACGGAGCACGGGCACGACATCGTGGGAGAAGTCGACCGCCCGGGCGGTCGCGGGGGCGAGTGCGCCGAGCGCCAGCAGGAGCGCCAGCGCCCGCGGCACGGTCGTCACCCCGGCGGCCCCGTCGCCGCGTGGCTGCTGCGCGCGGCCACGGCGGGGCGCGAGGGGATGGTGGGCGCTGGGCATGGTGTCCTCCGGCACGGCGCCGCCGGCCGGATGGCCGGAGCGGTGGTCCGTGGCGTCAAGAGGATACCCGGCCGTTCCCTGCCATCGCCACGCGGGCTCCGGGGGCGTCAGTGGTGCCCGCGATCTGGTCCGGTTGCGGCCGCGGCACGGCAGGTCACGTGGTGGAAACAGGCCGCCTCGCCGGGCCGGCGGCTGCTCGTCTCGAGCGTGGTCGTGACCTTGATCCGGGTGAATCCCTCCTCCCGCAGCAGCTCCTCCAGTTCGGCGGCCGTGAAGTGATGGGTCACGTACAGGATCGTGCCCTGCTCGTCCCGCGAGAAGTAGGTGTACGGCTCGCCGGTGAGCGGGGCATCGGTGGCGTAGAGCCGGGCGTAGCCGGCGTTGACCGTGTCGGACACGCCCGACGCCGACAGGAAAAGCCACCCGTCCGGGCGGAGGCAGGCGTGGGCGTGACGGAGGAGATTGCGCCGCTGTCGCGCGGCGCCGATGATCGAGATCACGAGTTGGCAGACGACGACGTCGAAGGGGCCTCCGGGGATGTCGGGCGGTCGATCGGCGGCGAAGTCGGCCTCGGCGAACCGCGGGCCCTCACCGCGGCAAGCCGCGGTCGCTGCCCGGGCCGCCGCCAGCGCCGTGGGATTGATGTCGACGCCGACCACGGAGAACCCCTCCTCCTGCCAGCGCCGGCTGAGCTGTCCGGTGCCGCATCCCACGTCGAGCAGGGTCAGCGGGCCGCCGTCTGGCGCGGTCGCGCGGATCGTCCGCAGCCACTTGTCGAGATGCGGCGTGGCCTCCTTGGAGGGGATCGTCCGGGGGTCGAACCGCCGCCAGTCAGCGCCCGCGTCACGCATCGGTGTCCCTTCCGCTCCGGGGTGCCGGAAAGCCAGCCCGGTCAGGCCGCCCGATCGACGCCCGCACCGCGCTCGTCGGCCGCGCGGATGGCGGCGGCGACTTCCGCGGCCGTCACCGGTCGCGGCATGTTGTGGATCGTCTCGCCCGGCTGGGTGGCGCGGCGGGCGATGGTGTCGATGTCCGCCGCGGTGGCGGCGGGGAGGCCGAGATCACGGAGCGTGACGGGGAGCCCCACCGTCCGGCAAAAGCGCACCACGGCGGCAAACTCCTCCGCCGGTGCCGCGTCGAGCACCAACTGCACGAGGGTGCCGAAGGCCACCTTCTCGCCGTGGAGCGCCCCATGGGTGGCGGGAAGGGCGGTGAGCCCGTTGTGCACCGCATGGGCGGCCGCCAGGCCCGCGCTTTCGAAGCCGAGGCCGGAGAGCAGCGTGTTGGCCTCGATGATCGCGTCGACCTCGGGCGTCACGCGCTGCTCCCGTGCGGCCGCCACCGCCGCCACGCCGTCGGCGAGCACCGTGTCGCGGCACAGCCGCGCGATGGCCAGTGCCGCGGCCGTCGTCGCCCCGCCGCGCATGTTGGGCCGCCCGGCCGCCGCCGCCGCACGCCCCTCGTACCACGTCGAAAGCGCGTCCCCCATGCCCGCCACGAGGTAGCGGACCGGTGCCCTGACGATCACGCCGCTGTCGACGAGCACGAGGTCGGGGTTGCGGCCGTGGATCCGATACGACTCGAACGCTCCGGCGGCGGAGTAGACGACGCTCAGGGCGCTGGTGGGGGCGTCGGTCGACGCCACGGTCGGGCACGACACGAACGCCAGGCCGGTCGCCGCGGCCGCGGCCCGCGCGGCGTCGAGGCACTTGCCCCCTCCCGCCCCGACGATCGCCCGGGCCCCGAGGCTTCGCGCCTCCGTGGCCAGGTCGTCGATCTCGGCCGCCGTGCATTCCCCGCCGAAGGAGCGCACGCGGTGGTGCCAGCCGGCGGCGGCCATCCCCTCCGCCCACACCGGCGCCAGCGTGGCGACGGCCGATCGGCCGCCGACCACGAGGACGGGGCCGGAGAGGCCGACCAGCGCCATCTCCGCGGCCAGGCGCGAGAAGGCGCCTTCACCCTGCACATACCGCAGTGGCGCACAGAACACGCGATGCATCGGTCCGCCACAGGAAGGGGAATCGGGGCACGGACGCCGGCCTGATGATAGTCGGGCCCGACCGAAGGCACGTGTTGAGCTGTTGCTTCCGGGCGGCGTCGCCTCCGTGATGCAAAACCAGCGGGCAAGCGTCCCGGGGAGAAAAACGGTCGCCCGGGCCACAACGCGAACCAGCGCCATACACCGCCTGGCAGGCTGTGGCCAACAGCCTGCTCGCTTGCAGGGATGCGATCACGGACGCGCGCTGTCCGAGAAAACCGGCGGTTTTCGCCCGCGGAACAATCGTCCGGAGGAGGTTTTCCACGGCCAGCCAGCGGTGAAGCCCGTCCTTGCCCAGATGCCAGGCCTCCGGGAAACTGGATCCACCGTGGGCCTGCTGACATGCCGATTCAGTCACCATCCCCGCGCCGCATGCCGGACGCGCGACGCCGGCCAACCCGGCCGCGGGGTCCGCGGATTGGTCGTGAGGATTCGCTCCGATGCCATACCGGAAGTGGTTGGGGGTGGCGGTGACGACCGGTTTGCTGACCGCCGCGCTCACGCCCGGCCGAGCGGACGACCCGGGAGGGCCCATCCGGGGCCGCTGGACCAGCGGCCGCCACACGATCGTGGTCGACGGGCAGGAGCGGACGTTTCTTCTCGACGTTCCGCCGCAGGTCAGGCCGGGGGCGGCGCTGGTGCTGGTGTTCCATGGCTACACCGATTCGGCCGCGGGGGTCCGGCGCGCGGCGGGATTCACCGACCTGGTGGAGGAGCACGGTTTCGTGGCGGCATATCCCCAGGGCACGGTCGATGCCCGGGGGCAGACGTTCTTCAACGTCGGCTACGCGTTCCACGCCCACGAGAAGGTGGACGACATCCGCTTCGTGCGCGAGTTGGTGACGCGCCTCGTCGCCGATCTCGAGATCGATGCCCGGGCGGTGTTCTCCACGGGCATGTCCAACGGCGGCGACATGAGCTATCTGCTGGCCACGCAGCCGGAGCCGCTCGTGCGGGCGATCGCTCCCGTGGCCGGCACCATGATGACCTCGTGGGGAAAGGGTTTCATGCCGGCAGAACCGATGCCCGTGCTGGCGGTGCATGGCCGCCGCGACGACGTCACGAAGTGGGATGGGGATCCCGACAATCGCGATGGCTGGGGCGCCTATTTGTCGGTGGACGACGTGATCCGATGCTGGGTGCAGGGGTTGGGATCCGCGCAGGCGACGCGCGAAGCACGGCCCGATCGGGCGCCGCCCCGCGGCTCGTCGGTGGTGGTGTCGGGCTGGAGCGGCGCTGCCAGCGAACCGGCGAAAGGGGCGCAGGTGCTGCTCTATGAACTACCGGATGGGGGCCACGACTGGCCGACCCATCTCGGCGATGCGCGGCGTGCGACCGCGGATGAGATCTGGGGTTTTTTCGCCGCCTACCGGAGGCCGCCGGCGGTGCCGTGATTCCGCGAGGCGGAGGCCGCGTGCGAAAGTCCACGGGCGCCGGGGCCGTCACGGGTCGGAGAGACGCACGAGGATCAGGGGTTTGGCGGTGAAGGGGCCACAGCCAGTAGTTTCTCGGGTGTCGGCGGCGTGTGGACGGGTGCGGCGGCGGGCCAGACGCTCACCTTCGACGAGGCCACGGGCCGGCTGGTGTTCAGTGCCTCCACCCCGGGGGGCGTGCCGGAGATCGATCCGCGTGGCCTGGGGACGGTGCTGGCGCTGGTGGCCGGGGCGCTGGGGATGGCCGAGCTACGCCTGCGCCGCCCGCGGCGCGGGCGGCCGGCATCGTGACCCGGGGCCGGGGAGTCGGCGGTTGTCACGGGTCGGAGAGGCGCACCAGGACCAGCGATTCGGCGTTGAAGACGACGCGGCCGGCCCGGGCGCGGAGCTCGGCGACCAGTTCCACCGGGCCCGCCTCGTCGACATCGAACTCGTAGCCGAGCATCGTCCAGCGGCCGTCCTCTTCCACGCGCTCCGTGCGGACGCCGCCGGAGATCCGCAGCCCCGCGCCCGCGCCCTGCGGTGCGTCAAGGGCGTCGATCCCCTCACCGCGCGCGAGGCCCTGGAACAGGTAGCGACCGGGAGGCAGCCGCACGGTGACGCGCCACGAGGCGATCACCTCCGTTCCTGCGGCACAGGCGATCCCGAGGAGGTGGCGCCCGTCGTCGCCCACGCTCTCCTCGAGATCGGCTTGGCCCGAGTCGACGCGCGGCTGCCAGCCGGCCGGCACCATCCTCCGGGCACCGTCGAAGGAGGCCGGCTCGGGCTCCGGGGCCGCGGCCTGTTCGACCAGGCTGGCGTGACGGGCCGCGACGCGGGCCCGCAGGTCGCCGAGCGCCTCCCGGCGAGGGATTCGCCACCGGTCTCGGCGACCGCGGGGCGCAGGCGGCCCGCGACGGCGTCGATGGCAGGGAGGAGCTCTGCGGGATCGAACAGAGGCAGGCGCCGGCGCACCTGCTCGCGGAAGCGCGCCCGCCATTCCGGCACGCCCATCACGGCGCCGGCGGCGAGCGTGCCGGGGAGTTCGAGGATCGCGGCCCCCGGCTCGCCGTAGAGCTGGTCCATGCCGTGGGGGATGAACAGGGCCCGGCCGTCCCGCGCGGGGTCGAAATAGAGGCGGTAGTTGTTGCGGCCGACCGTGTAGCCGTCCCAGTGGCCGGTCATCATCTCCAGCGCCATGAAATCGATGAACGCGTCGACGTCGAGGCAGTCCCCGATCGCCGCCGGATCCTCCGTGCGGCAGGCGGCCACGAGCCGGGCGACGTCGGCACCCGGCGGCCCCGAGCGCCCCTCGTCGCGCTCCGTGAGCTCGTCGAGGTCGACGCCGTTGCCGTCGTAGAGGTTGCCGTCGGGGCGATCGAAGTGGCGCTCGAGGAAGTCGCGATCGAGCGCCTCCTTGAGCACGTGGATTCCCAGGTCGCGGCCGTCGAGGATCACGCGGGCGTGGGTGACGCGTGCCGCGGGGATCCCCGCGG